>NZ_JBEXMX010000033.1:0-56493 GCF_040610755.1 Gordonia sp. NPDC003585
TTCGCGCGGACCGCGGAGGCGCAGGCGCTCGTGGCCGCGGGCTGGGCGCATGACCTGGTGGCCGATCGGGCACAGGTGCGCTCCCGCAGCCCACGGGTGCAGGCGATAACCGATGACGACGCCCAAGTGGCCCGCGATCCGCAGGCACGCTCGGCGCGCATTCCGGCAGTCGCGTTCGACGCCGCGCGTGCTGCTCTGGCCGCCGACCTGCCCGTGGTCTTCAGCGTGCCGAGGCGCGGATACCTGCCGTCCCTGGCCTGCACGCGCTGCCGGGAACATGCGCGGTGTCGCGCATGCCACGGCCCGTTGCAACTCGACGGTGCCGGTCACGTCAGTTGTCGGTGGTGCGGGCGTGCCGAATCTTCCTTTCGATGCCCGGCATGCGGCGGTACCCAGGTCCGGGCCTTGGTCACCGGGGCCCGCCGAACCGCGGAGGAGTTGGGGCGGGCATTTGCCGGGGTACCGGTGGTCACGAGCGGTGGGTCGTCGATCGTCGACGAGATCCCGGCCGGCGCACGAGTCGTCGTCGCCACTCCGGGTGCGGAGCCCGTCGCCCCGGCCGGCTACGGTGCCGCGATCATTCTCGACACCTGGGCGCAACTGGATCGCGCCGATCTGCGTGCCGGCGAGAACGCGGTCCGGCGGTGGATGGCGATCGGTGGGCAGGTGCGGGCGCACGGCGAAGGTGGACGGCTCGTGATCGTGGCCGACTCGGCATTACCGCCAGTGCAGGCGATCATCCGGTGGGATCCGGTCGGCTTCGCCGAGACCGAGCTTGCCCAGCGCGACGAACTGGGGTTTCCGCCCGCTGTGACCATGGCGTCGATCGACGGCACCCCGGCAATGCTGACCGAGTTCACCGGTCACCTCGAGATCCCGGCCGGCGGAGATGTGCTCGGTCCGGTGCCGCTGCCGCCCGGCGTTCGACCCCCCGCCGGTGCCGACCGCGACGACGCCGACACCGAGTTCGATCGGGTTCTTGTGCGTGTGCCACGTCGTGACGGACGGTTGCTGGCCGATGCGCTCGTTGCCGCGCAGATACGTCGAAACGCCCGACACGAGACGGGGCCGATTCGCGTCCAGGTCGACCCGCCTACCATCGGATGAGCATTCCAGAGAGGACCGAGTCGTGCGCATAGTGTTCGCGGGCACCCCCGACGTCGCCGTACCGTCGTTGCAGGCGTTGCTCGACTCACCCGAACACGACGTCGTCGGGGTCATCACCCGGCCCGACGCGGTGTCCGGTCGGGGACGCAAGGTGTCCCGATCACCGGTCGGGTTGGTGGCAGACGAACGCGGTGTGGAGGTGATCACCCCGCGTCGCCTCGCTGAGCCGGAGGTCGCCGAGGTGCTGGCGCGATGGAATCCCGACTGTGGTGCGGTCGTCGCCTATGGCGGCCTGGTGCCGGCGGACCTGCTCGAACTTCCCGACCACGGTTGGGTCAACCTGCACTTCTCGGTCCTGCCGGCGTGGCGGGGAGCGGCGCCGGTGCAAGCGTCGATCGCAGCGGGCGACGAGGTGACCGGCGCGAGCACGTTCCGGCTCGAGAAGGGTTTGGACACCGGCCCGGTGTTCGGCGCGCTCACCGAGACAATCGCACCTGGTGACACCAGCGGAGAGCTGCTGGACCGTCTGGCGGTGGCCGGCGCGGGCCTGCTCGTGCGCACTCTCGACGGCATCGCCGCGGGTGAACTGGCTCCCACGCCGCAACCGGCCCACGGCGTCAGTCATGCTCCCAAGATCGAGGTCGACGATGCCCGCGTGCGCTGGGAACTGCCCGCCCACATCGTCGAACGCCTGATCCGGGCACACACCCCGGTGCCGGGCGCGTGGACCGGCCTCGACGACGCGCGGATCAAACTGGGACCGGTCAGGGTCGTGGGCGACGACGAGCCGGACCGGCCCGCCGACCGTCTTGCACCGGGTGCGGTCGCGGTCACCAAGAAGGCGGTGTTCGTCGGCACCGGCACCGCGCCGGTGCGACTCGGGACGGCTCAGCCGCCCGGGAAGAAACCGATGCCGGCGGCGGACTGGGCGCGCGGGGCGCGACTCGGCGACGAGACGACGCTGCGGTGAGCGGCGACTCGCGGGGCGGGGACTCGAGGGGCGGGGACCGCAAGTTCCGGCAGAAGGACCTCGACCCGGCTCGGGTGGCGGCCCGCGACACCCTGCGTGCCGTCCGGGAACGGGATGCCTACGCCAACCTCGTGTTGCCGAAACTGTTGCGCGAGCGGCACATCACCGGCCGCGACGCCGCGCTGGCCACCGAACTGACCTACGGCACCGCACGGGCTCAGGGCACTCTCGACACGATCATCGCCGCGGCCGCCGGACGCGACATCGCCGACATCGACGGGGCGCTGCTCGACGTGGTGCGGATGGGTGCCTACCAGTTGCTGCGCACGCGGATCGGCGCACACGCCGCCGTGTCGACGTCGGTGGACCTGGTGCGATCCGAACAGGGTATGGGCCCGTCCGGATTCGTGAATGCGGTGCTGCGCAAGGTGTCTCAGCGGTCCGAGGACATCTGGGTGGATGAGCTGGCTCCCGACATCGCCGACGACCTCATCGGTCACCTGGCCTTCCAGTACGCCCATCCGCGCTGGATCGCGGAGGTGTTCTTCGACGCGCTTGGTGGGTCGGCCGGGCAATTGCAGGCCGCGCTGGCCGCCGACGACGCCCGGCCACCGGTACATCTGGTGGCGCGCCCCGGGCTCATCACCGCCGAGGAACTGGCCCTCACCAGCGGGGGAGAGGTGGGCGACTACTCGCCGTACTGCGTCTACCTGCCCGGTGGCGATCCCGGTGATCTCGACGCGGTCCGTGACGGTTTCGCCGGGGTGCAGGACGAGGGCAGTCAACTCGTCGGCCGCGCCGTGACGGTTGCGCCCGTCGACGGACCGGATGGCGGGCGCTGGCTCGACATGTGCGCCGGACCGGGCGGAAAGGCCGCGTTGATCGGCGCGCTCGCCGACATCGACGGCGCACATCTCGACGCGATCGAGGTGTCCGAGCATCGAGCGGAGCTGATCCGCAAGGTGGTGTGCGACCTGCCGGTCGATGTCCGCGTCGCCGACGCCCGTGATGCAGGCCTCGAGCCCGGATACGACCGGATACTTCTCGATGCACCCTGCTCTGGACTGGGCTCCTTGCGCAGGCGTCCGGAGGCACGCTGGCGTCGGAGGCCCGAGGATGTCGCGGAACTCGTTGTGCTGCAACGAGAATTGCTCACCGAAGCCGTGCGACTGGTGCGTCCGGGCGGCGTCGTCGTCTACTCGACGTGTTCGCCGCACCCGGCGGAGACCGTCGAGGTGATCTCCGCGGTCCTCGACTCGGTACCCGATGCCAGTCAACTCGACGCGCGACCGATGGTGGCCGTGGGGCGGTTCGCCGGCGCGGACGCGACGACGCTCGGCGACGGTCCGCATGTCCAGCTCTGGCCGCACCTGCACGGCACCGACGCGATGTTCCTCTCGGCGGTGACGAGGACTGAGCCGTAGCCCGACCGGGCATCTCGATGGGCAACCCATACAATCTGCGGCATGTGTAACCCTGGCAGCACACCCATGATCGCCCCGTCGATTCTGTCCGCCGACTTCGCGAACCTCGCGGCCGAGGCGGCAGCGGTCGAAGGGTCGGACTGGCTGCATGTGGATGTGATGGACGCCCACTTCGTGCCGAACCTGACCCTTGGGTTGCCCGTCGTCGAGAGTCTGCTCAAGGCGACCGACATACCGATCGACTGCCACCTGATGATCGAGAACCCCGAGCGCTGGGCGCCACCGTATGCCGAGGCGGGTGCCTACAACGTCACCTTCCACGCGGAGGCGACGTCGGACCCGATCCCGGTGGCGCGCGACATCCGCGCGGCAGGCGCCAAGGCCGGGCTGTCGATCAAACCGGGCACTCCGCTCGAGCCGTACCTGGAGATCCTCAAGGACTTCGACACGCTGCTGATCATGAGCGTCGAACCGGGCTTCGGCGGTCAGAAGTTCATGCCCGAGGTGCTCGCCAAGGCGCGTGCCATCCGCGAACGCATCGATGCCGACGAACTGCAACTGCTCGTCGAGATCGACGGCGGCATCAACGCCGACACCATCGAAGAAGCCGCGGAAGCGGGCATCGACTGCTTCGTCGCGGGGTCCGCCGTCTACGGCGCCGAAGATCCGGGGGCCGCCGTCGCCAAGCTGCGCGAGCAGGCCGCATCGGCGCGCGCCGGAGCAGCCGGGAGCTGAACCGGCCATGGCCGTCGGCGATCTGGACGTCGTTGCGCTCATGCGTCGAGCGATCGACGCATCGGTGGCCGCGCAGGGAAGCAGCAGCCCCAACCCGCCCGTCGGAGCCGTCATCCTCGGGGCCGACGGAAAGGTGGTCGGGATCGGACATACGCAGCCGCCCGGCGGCCCGCACGCCGAGGTGATGGCACTGCGCGCGGCCGGGGAACGCGCGCGGGACGGGATCGCGATCGTCACACTCGAACCGTGTAACCACACCGGCCGGACCGGGCCGTGTGCGCAAGCACTTATCGAGGCCGGGGTTACCGAGGTGCACTACGGCGTTGCCGACCCGAATCCGGCGGCCGCGGGCGGAGCCGAGACCCTGCGCCGCGCCGGTGTTCTCGTCACGGGAGGAGTCGCAGCCGACGAGATCACATCGGGCCCGCTGCAGCCCTGGCTTCATCGGCAACAGCACGGCCGACCTTTCGTCACGGTGAAACTCGCGACGACGATCGACGGTCGCATCGCCGCGCCGGATGGCACGAGCAAATGGATCACCGGGCCGGGCGCGCGAGCAGTGGCGCATCGGCAACGTTCCCGCATCGACGCGATCGTCGTCGGTACCGGGACCGCGCTGGCGGACGATCCGTCGCTCACCGCGCGTCGTCCCGACGACACGCTGTATGACCATCAACCGATTCGGGTGGTGGTCGGCGACCGCGAGGTGCCGGACGGCGCGAAACTCCGGGACGGTGTGGCACCCTTCGTCCACGTACGAAGCCACGATCCGGCCGCGGTCCTCGACGCGCTCGACGACGCACTGTGGGTGCTGGTGGAGGGTGGCGCAACGCTCGTCGGGGCCTTCTTTGCCGCAGACCTCGTGGATGAACTGGCGGTCTTCGTCGCCCCCACGGTTCTCGGCGCCGGCCGGAACGCGGTGGACATCCCCGGCATCACCACCCTCGCGGATGCCCGCCGATTCGAAACACGTGAGGTACGCCTCGTCGACGGTGGGGACGTGTTCATCCGGATGACGCGCTGATCTGCCGGTGCGACGCACACCGCAGCAGGATCGTTTCGAACCGTGAATGTCGTTGGTCCACAGTCCTATCGCGACTGCGCGGAGTGCCGGCACTTGGTCGTTTGATCAGAACCTTCGCTTCTCGGACCAGTCGTTTCGATTGCTGGACAGATCGATGTGTGGTCGCTCAGAGTCGCGTTACGCGACCGTAGGTTACTGATGAGTTGGGTAGGGGGAGGGCTCATCCAGTGTCCGGGAACGGTGGGTGGCGGCCGAACGCGGTTATATCGATGCGGTGATCGAGCCGTCCCATACCCGGCTCGAGATTCGCCGGGCATTGGCCATGCTGGCCGACAAAGAGGGTTCCCACGGCGCACGAAAGCATCTGCTGATGCCTCTCTGACCCACCCCGGTTTCGTTCACCGGGAGCACAAGGCGATCTGTGTTGCGTCGCGTGCTAGCGTCGAAGGCACCAGTTCTCGGGGCGGGGTGAGATTCCCCACCGGCGGTGATGATGTCGCGAGGTCCTGCTCGTGACACCGAGCCCGCGAGCGCCTGCCGACGCAGGGACAGCAGATTCCGGTGCGATTCCGGAGCCGACGGTCATAGTCCGGATGTGAGAGAACAGGCGACACGAGGCCGTCTGCGTCTGCTCCGAGCAAGCAGGAGGAGCACGTGTTCACCGGAATCGTGGAGGAGCTCGGCGAGATCGCCGCCCGCGAAGACCTTCCCGACGCCGCCCGCATCACCGTCCGCGGGCCCATCGTCACCTCAGACGCCGGCTACGGCGACTCGATCGCCGTCAACGGTGTCTGTCTCACGGTCGTGGAGAAACACGACGACCGATTCACCGTCGACGTCATGGCCGAGACTCTGCGTCGCAGTTCACTGTCCGATCTCGGGCCGGGCAGCCGGGTCAATCTCGAGCGCGCGATGCCTGCGGGAGGACGGTTCGGCGGGCACATCGTCCAAGGACATGTCGACGGGACCGGTGAGGTCATCTCCGTCTCACCGTCGCAGCACTGGACGGTCGTGCGAATCGCGGTACCCGCGGCGCTGAGCCGCTACCTCGTCGAGAAGGGGTCGATCACCGTCGACGGGGTCTCGTTGACCGTCTCCTCCCTCGGCATGACCGATGCGGCGGACTGGTTCGAAATTTCCTTGATCCCGACCACGTTGTCCGAGACGAATCTCGGGTCGGCGCAACCCGGCACGGTGGTCAACCTCGAGGTCGACGTCATTGCGAAGTATGTGGAGCGGTTGAACTCGCCCCATGTTCCGGAAGTGAAGTGATTGTGATGAGCGAGAGCCTGATGAGTGATACCCCCGAGAACGTTGCCGACTCTGCAGGGTCCGATGTGCAGCTGGACACGATTGAACGCGCGATCGCCGACATCGCGGCGGGCAAGGCCGTGGTCGTCGTCGACGACGAGGACCGGGAGAACGAGGGCGACCTGATCTTCGCCGCCGAGAAGGCGACCCCCGAACTCGTCGCCTTCATGGTCCGGTACACGTCCGGCTATCTCTGCGTCCCGCTCGACGGCGACACGTGCGATCGCCTCGGCCTGCCGCCGATGTATTCGATGAACCAGGACAAGCACGGCACCGCCTACACGGTGACCGTCGATGCCCGCGAGGGCATCGGCACCGGCATCAGCGCATCCGACCGCGCCACCACCATGCGGCTGCTGTCCGCGCCGGACAGCACGGCCGGCGACTTCACGCGGCCCGGCCACGTGGTCCCGCTGCGGGCGAAGGACGGCGGCGTGCTGCGGCGCCCCGGACACACCGAGGCCGCCGTCGACCTGGCGCGGCTCGCCGGCCTGACACCGGCGGGCGTGATCTGCGAGATCGTCAGTCAGAAGGACGTCGGCTCGATGGCGCAGACCGACGAGCTGCGGGTCTTCGCCGACGAGCACGACCTCGCCCTGGTCTCGATCGCCGACCTGATCGCCTGGCGGCGCCGGCACGAAAAGCATGTCGTACGGGTCGCCGACGCCCGAATCCCCACGCGCCACGGCGATTTCCGCGCGGTCGGTTATTCGAGTGTCTTCGATGACGTCGAGCACGTCGCACTCGTCATGGGCGACATCGCCGGTGCCGACGGTGCCGGCCACGACGTTCTGGTCCGGGTTCACTCGGAATGTCTGACCGGTGACGTCTTCGGCTCGCTTCGCTGCGACTGCGGACCGCAACTCGATGCGGCGCTGGAGATGGTGGCCGCCGAGGGTCGCGGGATCGTGCTGTACATGCGCGGTCACGAAGGCCGCGGTATCGGCCTCCTCCACAAGTTGCAGGCGTATCAACTGCAGGACGCCGGCTCGGACACGGTCGACGCCAACCTGCAGTTGGGCCTGCCGGCGGATTCCCGGGATTACGGACTGGGCGCACAGATCCTCGTCGATCTCGGCGTGTCGTCGATGCGATTGCTGACCAACAATCCCGCCAAGCGAGTGGGCCTCGACGGCTACGGGCTGCAGATCGTCGAACGGGTGCCCATGCCGCTTCGTGCAAATCCGGAGAATCTGCGGTACCTGCGTACCAAGCGTGATCGCATGGGACATGATCTGGAGGGCTTGGACGTCGAACATCCGCATGGCCCACATGATCTCGGCCCCGGAACTGATCTCGGCCCCGGAACTGATCTCGGCACCGAAACGTCCTCCAACGGCGGGAGTCCGGCATGAGCGGGCACGGCGAACCGCAACTGGAACTCGCCGACGCCGGCAAATTGCGGCTCGCGATCGTGTCGTCTCAGTGGCACGAGACCATCTGCACCGCGCTGCTCGACGGCGCGCGCCGCGCGGCGAGTAAACACGGGATCGACGACCCCACCATCGTGGCCGTCGCCGGTGCGATCGAACTACCGGTCATCGTCCAAGCGCTGGCGCGATCGCACGACGCGGTCGTGGCGCTCGGCGTGGTGATCAAGGGTGAGACGCCACACTTCGACTACGTGTGCGACGCGGTCACCGCCGGCCTGACCCGGGTCTCCCTCGACGAGTCGACCCCGGTCGGTAACGGTGTGCTCACCGTTTTGACCGAAGACCAGGCCATCGCGCGTGCCGGCCTACCCGGGTCCACCGAGGACAAGGGCGCGCAGGCGACGGTCGCCGCGCTGGCGTCGGCGCTCACGCTGCGCGCGCTGTCCCGCGGCGAGGATCTGCCCTCGGTCGGCGCGGCACCCGCCGCGACGGACGCGTGAGCGCGGGGGAGAACTCGGCCGACGGTGACTGGGACTTCGTGTACCGGCCACATCGGATGCCGAGGTTCGCGATTGCGGCGGCGGTCGTCGTCCTCGCGATCCACATCACGTTCGGCATCCTGCTGACCATCTCCGACACCGGGCCCCGCAACATCGGAACCGCCGACCAGGCCGCGATCATCCTCATCGGCATCCTGATCTGCGGGGCCATCCTCCTGCTGACCCGCCCCCGTCTACGGGTCGGCCGGGCGGGTATCGGGGTGCGGAATCTGGTCGGGGAGAGGCTGTTCGGCTGGGACGACGTGGTCGGGCTCACCTATCCGGAACGCGGTTTCGGCGCGCAACTCGAACTACCCGCCGACGAACACATCCCGGTCCTGGCCGTGCAGGCCGGTGATGGTGACCGCGCCGTCGAGGCGATGAACCGCTATCGGGAACTCGAGGAGCGCTACGGAAACGTGCAACGGTCGCGCTGATGCAGGCCGGGCACACCGCGACTGCTGTCAGCGTCGGCGACTAGCCTGGAATCCGTGGCCGACCCGATGACGTACCGTCCCGCACCCGGGACGATTCCTACCGAACCCGGGGTCTACCGCTTCCGCGATGCGCACGGTCGGGTGATCTACGTCGGGAAGGCCAAGAGTCTGCGGTCGCGGCTCACGTCGTATTTCGCCGACATCGCGTCCCTGCATCCCCGGACCCGCCAGATGGTGACCACCGCTGCCTCGGTGGAGTGGACGGTGGTGGGCACGGAGGTCGAGGCGCTTCAGCTCGAATACAACTGGATCAAGGAGTTCGACCCGCGGTTCAACGTCCGGTATCGGGACGACAAGTCTTACCCGATGCTGGCCGTCACCCTCAACGAGGAGTACCCCCGCCTGTTCGTCTACCGCGGGCCGCGGCGTCGGGGCGTTCGCTACTTCGGTCCGTATTCGCACGCCTGGGCGATCCGGGAGACGGTGGACCTCCTGACGCGTGTGTTCCCGGCACGCACCTGCTCGGGCGGCGTGTTCAAACGTCATCGGCAGATCGATCGGCCGTGTCTGCTGGGCTACATCGACAAGTGCGCCGCCCCGTGCGTGGGTCGCGTCAGCGCCGCCGAGCACCGCGAGATCGTCGACGACTTCTGCGACTTCCTGGCCGGCCGCACCGACCAGATGATCCGTCGGATGGAACGTGAGATGTCCTCGGCCGCAGAGGAACTCGACTTCGAGCGCGCGGCGAGACTGCGCGACGACATCGGGGCCATGCGGCGCGCCATGGAGAAGCAGGCTGTGGTGCTCGGTGACGGCACCGACGCCGACGTGATCGCCTTCGCCGGGGACGATCTCGAGGTCTCGGTGCAGATCTTCCACGTGCGTGGCGGACGTGTGCGCGGCCAGCGCGGATGGGTGGTGGAACGCTCGGACAACGGTACCGTCGGCGAGATGGTCGGTGAGTTCCTCACCCAGTTCTACGGCCAGCAGGTCGATCTCGACGCGACCGTCGACATCGGCACCGACCGGGCGCGTGGTGAAGCGGTGCCGCGTGAGGTCCTGATTCCCGAAATGCCCGGTGATGCCGAGGAACTCGAAGACTGGCTGTCGGGACTGCGCGGCAGTCGTGTCCGCTTGCGGGTACCGCAGCGCGGCGACAAGAAGGCGCTGTTCGACACGGTGGGCCGCAACGCTTCCGAAGCTCTGGCCCAGCACAAGCTCCGGCGCGCCGGTGACCTCACGACCCGCTCGGCGGCGCTCACCGAGCTACAGGAGTCGCTCGCCCTCGATCAGGCGCCGCTGCGGATCGAATGCGTCGACATCTCCCATGTGCAGGGGACCGACGTGGTGGCCTCCCTCGTCGTGTTCGAGGACGGATTGCCGCGCAAGTCGGACTACCGTCATTACTCCATCCGGCACGCCGCGGGCGACGGGCGTTCCGACGACGTGGCGTCGATCGCCGAGGTCACCCGGCGACGCTTCCTGCGCCACCGCGCAGATCAGCAACCCGCCGATCAGCAAATCGAGGCGGCGGGACCAGATCATGTGCCGCCGACGGTTCCGAAGAAGTTCGCTTATCCGCCGAACCTGTTCGTCGTCGACGGCGGTGCGCCCCAGGTGCACGCTGCCGCGGCAGTGCTCGACGAACTCGGGATCACCGACGTGTCCGTCATCGGTCTCGCGAAACGACTCGAAGAGGTGTGGCTGCCCGACGATGACGAACCGGCGATCCTGCCGCGGTCCAGCGAGGCGCTGTTCCTGCTGCAGCGGGTCCGGGACGAGGCACACCGATTCGCGATCACCTTCCACCGCAGCAAGCGCAGCAAACGGATGACCGAGTCCGTGCTCGACGGGGTTCCGGGTCTGGGACGGACGCGCAAGACCGCGCTGGTCACCCACTTCGGTTCGGTCGCACGGTTACGTGAGGCATCCTTGGAGGACATATCGGAGGTTCCGGGGATCGGGCGCTCGACCGCGCGAGCGGTGCTGACCGCACTGTCGGTGTCCGGGACGACGACTGTGGATCAGGCGAGCCGAGAACACACCAACACAGCTCAACCAAGCACAGCTCACACGGGCACGGATCAACCACACGGAGGCGACGATGACGACTGACGACGAGACGCCCACCGACGACCTCACCGTTCTGTTCGTCGCGGGGATGTCGGGCGCCGGTCGGTCGACGGCCGCAAACGTTCTCGAGGACGACGGCTGGTATGTCGCCGACAATGTTCCACCGTCGTTGATCTCGAAGATGGTGCAGATGGTTCGCGACAGCGACCCCGGGATCACGCGCCTCGCAATGGTGCTGCGCGCGTCGGACCCCGATCTCGCGACGGAACTCGAGGCACTTCGAACGTCCTTGGAGGACGGCGGAATCCGTACCAAACTGCTCTACCTCGACGCCAGCGATCACGCGCTGGTCCGGCGATTCGAGCAGGTGCGCCGACGACATCCGTTGCAGGGCAGGGAAACCCTGACCGAAGGAATTGCCCGGGAGCGGGCCATCTTGGCACCGATCAAGAACGTAGCCGACCTGGTGGTGGAAACCTCGGCGCTGACCGTGGCCAAGCTGCGGGAGGTGGTCGAGGAGGCCTATCCGCATTCCGACAGCAGCCTGTCGGTGGCCGTCCTGTCGTTCGGCTTCAAATACGGCCTGCCGATCGACTCCGATCTCGTCGTCGACGTGCGCTTTCTGCCGAACCCGTACTGGGTCGACGAATTGCGTGACCACAACGGCCAGGAAGCGCCCGTGCGCGACTACGTGCTCGGTCACCCCGACGCCGCGGGTTTCCTCGATCTGTATACCGAGCTGGTGGGCATCGTGGGTCGCGGCTATCTGCGAGAGGGCAAGCGCTACATGACGATCAGCGTCGGCTGTACCGGTGGCAAGCACCGCAGTGTGGCGCTCTCGGAGGAACTCGCCCGGCGACTCGGCGAGATGACCGACGACACCGGCGCAGCCCCGTACGACGTGCGGGTGCTGCATCGTGATCTGGGGCGCGAATGACCGGCGTCGGTCGCATCGTCGCGCTCGGCGGCGGGCACGGCCTGTACGCGACGCTGACCGCGATGCGATATCTGAGTCCCGACGTGACCGCGGTGGTGACGGTCGCCGACGATGGCGGATCGTCCGGGCGACTTCGGGCCGAACTCGGGGTGATCCCGCCGGGGGATCTGCGAATGGCCTTGGTGGCGTTGATGTGTGCGCCCGCCGCCCTCGACGAACTTGCTGCCCGTGATGAGAGCGGCGAAGACCGCGCTCGTCACGATCGTTGGGCGCACGCCCTCCAGCACCGATTCGGCGGCCGCGGCGCGCTCGCCGGCCATCCCATCGGCAATCTGTTGCTCGCCGGACTCACCGAGGTCCTCGGCGGTACCGAGGCCGCGCTCGACGAACTGCGGACGGTCTTCGGGATCGACGGTCGGGTGCTCCCGATGTCGACGGTGCCACTCGACATCGAGGCCGACGTCTCGGGCCTGGAATCCGATCCGCGGATCAGCCGGTGCATCCGTGGCCAGGTGGCGGTGGCGACCACACCCGGAAAGGTGCGTCGTGTGCGTCTGCTGCCGGCAGAACCGCCCGCGTCCCGTGCCGCGATCGACGCGATCGACGCGGCCGATCTCGTGGTTCTCGGGCCGGGATCGTGGTTTTCCAGTGTGATTCCGCACGTTCTGGTCCCGGAACAACTTCAGGCTCTGCAGCGCACCGCGGCCCGCAAGATCCTCTTTGTGAATCTGGCACCGGAACCGGGTGAGACACCTGGGTTTTCGGTCGAACGGCATCTGCATGTGCTGCACGCCCATGCCGACCGGTTCCGCGTGGATCACGTTGTGGTCGACGCTGCGTCCGTGCCCGCCGGACGCGAGCGTGATCATCTGATCCGCGCTGCGGAGATGTTCGGTGCGCACTTGCATGTGGGTGACCTGGCCAAGGACGGGCAACAGGTCCATGACCCGGCCAAAGTCGCGACTCTGGTGAACGAACTGTGCGAACGTGAAGTCAGCCGCTAGGCTTGCCGGGCAGCGTGGGCCCCGTGGTGGTCCAGCGATTCTGGTGGCGACGGCCACGTGACAGGAGGACAGGGACTGGTGGCGATGACCGCGGCGGTGAAGGACGAACTCAGTCGTCTCGCGGTGACTCAGGTGAGTTGCCGAAAAGCCGAGGTGTCGGCGCTCCTGCGGTTCGCGGGCGGATTGCACATCATCGGCGGTCGCGTGGTGGTCGAGGCCGAAGTCGACATGGGAAATGTGGCCCGCCGTCTGCGTCGCGAGATCTTCGAGTTGTACGGATACAACTCCGATGTGCACGTGCTACGCGGTGGCGGTCTTCGGAAGTCGGCGCGCTACATCCTGCGGGTGACCAAGGACGGCGAGGGGCTGGCCCGGCAGACCGGGCTGCTCGATCTGCGTGGCCGCCCGGTGCGCGGTCTGCCGGCCCAGGTCGTAGGCGGCAGCGTGGCGGACGCGGAGGCGGCCTGGCGCGGAGCATTCCTTGCCCACGGTTCGCTCACCGAACCGGGCCGTTCGTCGGCGTTGGAGGTCAGCTGTCCCGGGCCAGAGGCGGCGCTCGCCCTGGTGGGCGCGGCCCGCCGGCTCGGTGTGGCCGCCAAGGCGCGCGAGGTGCGCGGCGCCGACCGCGTGGTGATCCGCGACGGCGAGGCGATCGGCGCGTTGCTGACGCGGATGGGCGCACACGACACCAGGCTCGTCTGGGAAGAACGGCGGATGCGGCGCGAGGTGCGTGCGACCGCCAACCGGCTCGCCAACTTCGACGACGCGAACCTTCGCCGATCGGCCCGGGCCGCCGTTGCCGCCGCCGCGCGCGTCGAGCGCGCACTGGAGATCCTCGGCGACGAGGTACCGGATCACCTGATCGCGGCCGGCCAGTTGCGGATCACCCACCGCCAGGCCTCGCTCGAGGAACTCGGCCAGCTCGCGGATCCGCCGATGACCAAGGACGCGGTCGCCGGACGTATCCGCCGGTTGCTGTCGATGGCCGACAAGAAGGCGCGGCAGGATGGCATTCCCGACACGGAATCCGCGGTGACCTCCGATCTCCTCGACGACGCCTGACTCTGACCCCGACGGGTTCACCTCCCGTTCACGTTCGCTCGTCCATTCACCCCTTACGTGCACCCTTCGGGGCATGTCCTACTAGGCTTAAGGATGGCGTGTCCGTGTTCGCGATCCTCACGAGCCCGGGCACGATCCCCGCAGAGCTCGATGAGGAAACCGCTAAGGAGCGCAACAGTGACTGTTCGGGTAGGCGTCAACGGATTCGGCCGGATCGGCCGCAACTTCTTCCGCGCCGTTGAAGCACAAAAAGCATTGGGCACCACCGACATCGAGATCGTTGCGGTCAATGACCTGACCGACAACGCGACTCTCGCCACCCTCCTGAAGTTCGACTCCATCCTGGGTCGTCTGCCCGAAGACGTGGGCCTCGAGGGCGACGACACCATCGTCGTCGGGGACAAGAAGATCAAGGCATGGGCCATCAAGGAGGGTCCGGCCGCGCTGCCGTGGGGCGATGTGGGCGTCGATGTCGTCGTCGAATCCACCGGCATCTTCACCGACGGCACCAAGGCGAAGGGTCACCTCGACGCCGGCGCCAAGAAGGTTCTCATCTCCGCTCCGGCGAAGAACGAGGACATCACCATCGTGATGGGCGTCAACGACGACAAGTACGACGGCAGTCAGAACATCATCTCCAACGCGTCGTGCACCACCAACTGCCTCGGCCCGCTGGCCAAGGTCGTCAACGACGAGTTCGGCATCGTCAAGGGTCTGATGACCACGATCCACGCCTACACGCAGGATCAGAACCTGCAGGACGGACCGCACTCCGATCTGCGTCGCGCGCGTGCGGCCGCCCTCAACATCGTCCCGACCTCCACCGGTGCGGCGAAGGCCATCTCCCTGGTGCTGCCCGAACTGACCGGCAAACTCGACGGTTTCGCGCTTCGTGTGCCGATCCCGACCGGCTCGATCACCGACCTCACCGTCGAACTCGAGAAGGGCCCCACCGCCGACGAGATCAACGCAGCGCTCAAGGCCGCCGCCGACGGACCGCTCAAGGGCATCCTGAAGTACTACGACGCGCCGATCGTGTCGAGTGACATCGTCACCGACCCGCATTCGTCGCTGTTCGACTCCGGTCTCACCAAGGTCATCGGCGGCAACATGGCGAAGGTCAGCTCCTGGTACGACAACGAGTGGGGCTACTCCAACCGCCTCGTCGACCTGGCGGGCCTCGTCGGCAAGTCCCTCTGAGCCTCGCTCCACCGACCTCAGGAGTCACACGAGAATGGCTGTACCCACACTGAAAGACCTTCTGGACGAAGGCGTTTCGGGTCGGGGAGTGCTGGTTCGATCGGATTTCAACGTCCCGCTCGACGGGTCGACGATCACCGATCCGGGCCGCATCCTCGCCTCCCTGCCCACCCTGAAGGCGTTGATCGACGCCGGCGCCAAGGTGATCATCACCGCCCACCTCGGGCGGCCGAAAGGGGAGCCCGATCCGAAGTACTCGCTGGCACCGGTCGCCGAGCGGCTCGGTGCGGAGCTTGGCCGCAACGTGCAACTCGCCGGCGACGTGGTCGGCTCCGACGCGCTCGCCCGGGCCGAGGGCCTGACCGACGGCGATGTACTCCTGCTGGAGAACATCCGCTTCGATCCGCGCGAGACCTCCAAGGACGAGGCCGAGCGTGAGTCCCTGGCCAAGGCGCTGGTGGAGCTCGTCGGCGACGACGGAGCGTTCGTCTCGGATGGCTTCGGCGTGGTGCACCGCAAGCAGGCGTCGGTGTACGACGTCGCCAAGCTCCTCCCGCACTATGCGGGAGAGCTGGTGGCCACCGAGGTCAATGTGCTGGCAAAGCTGACCCACGACGTGTCGCGCCCGTACGCCGTGGTGCTCGGCGGGTCCAAGGTGTCGGACAAGCTGGGTGTCATCGAGGCACTTGCGCCCAAGGTCGACACGCTGGTGATCGGTGGCGGTATGGCCTTCACCTTCCTTGCTGCACAAGGACATTCAGTGGGTTCGTCGCTGTTGCAAGAAGATCAGATCGACGTCTGCAAGGACCTCTTGGAGCGGTTCGGTGACGTGATCCACCTGCCGGTGGACGTGGTGGTGGCCGACAAGTTCGCCGCCGACGCCGAGTCCGACACGGTGTCCACCGATGCGATCCCGGACGGCTGGATGGGTCTGGACATCGGGCCGGAATCGGTGAAGCGGTTCGCCGCCGTGCTCGGCGGCGCGGAGACGATCTTCTGGAACGGTCCGTCGGGTGTGTTCGAGTTCGAGAAGTTCTCGGCAGGCACCAAGGGGGTGGCCGAGGCCATCGCCGGTGCCACCGCCAAGGGTGCCTTCACCGTCGTCGGCGGCGGTGACTCGGCGGCTGCGGTGCGGACGCTCGGGCTGCCCGATGATGGTTTCTCGCACATCTCGACCGGCGGCGGCGCGTCGTTGGAATACCTGGAAGGCAAGGAATTGCCCGGACTGAAGGTGTTGGAGAGCTGAATGTCAGGTTCACGTAAGCCGCTCATCGCGGGCAACTGGAAGATGAACCTGAATCATCTGGAGGCGATCGCGCTCGTCCAGAAGATCGCGTTCGCGTTGCCGGCGAAGTATTTCGACAAGGTCGACGTGACGGTCATCCCGCCGTTCACGGATATCCGCAGCGTGCAGACCGTCGTCGACGGCGACAAGTTGCTGCTCACCTATGGTGCGCAGGATCTGTCTGCACACGATTCCGGTGCTTACACCGGCGAGATCAGCGGTGCGTTCCTCGCCAAGCTCGGCTGCACTTTTGTGGTGGTCGGGCATTCGGAGCGTCGCACGATGCACGCCGAGACCGACGACGTGGTGCTGGCCAAGACCAAGGCGGCACTCAAGCACGGTCTCACGCCGATCGTCTGCATAGGTGAAGGACTCGACATCCGCGAATCCGGCGAGCACGTCGCGTACAACGTGGCGCAGCTCAAGGGCTCGCTGGCCGGGTTGTCGGCGGAGGAGATCGCGAAGGTCGTCATCGCCTACGAACCGGTGTGGGCGATCGGTACCGGCCGGGTGGCCAGTGCCGACGACGCGCAGGAGGTGTGCAAGGCGGTTCGCGAGACTCTCGTCGAGATCGCCGACGATGCCACCGCGGCATCGGTCCGGGTCCTCTACGGCGGATCGGTGAACGCCAAGAACGTCGGGGACATCGTCGGCCAGGCCGACGTCGACGGTGCACTCGTGGGTGGGGCCTCGCTCAAATCGGACGAGTTCGCCACGCTGTCGGCGATCGCCGCGGGTGGCCCGCTGCCCTGATTCGGGTACACCATCTGTACACTGTGGCAGGTTGGTCTCGAGACGCCTCGTGACCGGCCTGCCATCGGTGTCTTCGAGACATTTCTGATGGCTGACCTCAGACTTCTCGACAGAACAGGATCGCAAGCCAGTGTCAGTGGAAACCGCGCTCGATATCGGACTGATCGTGACGAGTGTCCTGCTCATCGTGCTCGTGCTGCTGCACCGCGGTAAGGGCGGCGGCCTGTCGTCCCTGTTCGGTGGCGGTGTCCAGTCCAGCTTGTCGGGTTCGAGCGTCGTGGAACGCAACCTCGACCGACTGACGATCTTCGTCGGCCTCATCTGGTTCATCCTCATCATCGGCGTGGGCGTCAACATCAAGCTGTCCTGACGCGCACGGCGCACCCCGCATCCAACCCGATGGCACCTGTGCCGTCGGGTTGTTGCATTTGTGACGAGAGTGTCCCTGCGGATCGGCGCCTCCGAGATGCCCCGACGACCGTTAGCCGGAATACTGAACGGCATGACTGAATCCCTCCCGTCACGGGGTGCCCCGGAATGGCGTCCGACAATCACCATCGCCGACCTCATCTCCGTCGACGACGAGGGTCGTGCGCTCACCGAACCGCTGCGCGAGGACATCAGGCTGCTGGGTGGAATCCTGGGCAATACCGTCCGTGAGCACGCGGGCGACGAGGTGTTCGACATCGTCGAGACGGCACGGACCGCGGCCTTCAAGATCCGTCACTCCGAGATCGATCGCGACGAACTCGCCGGCCTGTTCGTCGACCTGGACATCTCGGTGGCGCTGCCGGTGATTCGGGCCTTCAGCCATTTCGCCCTGCTGGCCAACCTGGCCGAGGACATCCACCGCGAACGGCGCCGGGCGATCCACGTTCGTGCCGGGGATCCACCACAGGACAGCAGCCTGGAAGCCACCTACGCCAAGCTCGCAGCGGCCGGACTCACCGACGACGCGGTCGGCAAGGCCCTCGCCGATGCCACCGTCGTCCCGGTCATCACGGCTCACCCCACCGAGACCCGCAGGCGGACGGTGTTCGAGGCGCAGAATCGCATCACCGAACTGCTCCGGTTCCGCAATCGCACCGAGCTGATGCCGGACGAGGACGCCACCGTCACCGAGTCGATCCGGCGACAGATCCTCACGATGTGGCAGACCGCATTGATCCGGTTGGAACGGTTGACCATTCAGGACGAGATCCGCTCCGGACTCCGGTATTACGACGCCTCGTTCTTCGACGTCGTGCCCAAGATCAACAATGCGGTTCGAGCCTCGCTGCGCGCCGCATACCCCGACGCCGGACTGGCCGACGATCCGATTCTCCGGATGGGTTCGTGGATCGGTGGTGACCGCGACGGCAACCCCTTCGTGACCGGCGAGATCGTGGAGATGGCAACCACTTTGGCTGCACGCACCGCGATCGGACATCACCTCGACGAACTGCACAAACTCGCGCAGGAACTGAGCATGTCGACGCGGCTGATGAACCCGGGCTCCGAACTCTACGAGTTGGCCGGTGTGTCCGCCGAGGAAGCCGCGGCCGACGAACCGTTCCGGCTTGCCCTGCGCCACATCCGTTCTCGGCTCGTCACCACGGCGACCGAGCTGTTCGGCGAGGAAGTGATGAAGGCCTCCGACCTGTTCCTGGTCAACGGGCGGCCGGCCTATGCGTCCGCCGACGAACTGCTCGCGGACCTCGACGTGCTCGATGCCGCATTGCGTGTCGGCAAGGACGACATCATCGCCGACGACCGTCTGCTCACGCTGCGAGAATCGGTGCGTACCTTCGGTTTCAACCTGTCGGGTCTGGACATGCGCCAGAACTCCGACATGCACGAGGAAGTGATCGGCGAGCTGCTCGCCTGGTCGGGGGTGCACCCCGACTACGCCTCGCTCGACGAGGACGAGCGGGTGGCGATCCTCTCCGCCGAGCTTCAGGCACGGCGCCCGCTGACGCGACCCGACGCCGACCTGAGCGAACTCGCGATCAAGGAACTGAACATCGTGCGTGCCGCGGCCGGCGCGGTTGCCAAGTTCGGTCCGCAGGCTGTGCCGAACTACATCATCAGCATGTGCACCTCGGTGAGTGACATGCTCGAGCCGATGATCCTGCTGAAGGAAGCGGGCCTCATCGACATCGACCCGGAATCGGGCAAACTCGTGTCCACGGTGCGCATCGTGCCGTTGTTCGAGACCATCGAGGACCTGCAGCAGGGCGCGACGACACTCCTCGCCGCGCTGGACCTGCCGTTCTACCGGGACCTCGTCGACTCACAGTCCGGAATGCAAGAAGTCATGCTCGGCTATTCCGACTCGAACAAGGACGGCGGCTACATGGCCGCCAACTGGGCTCTCTACCGCGGCGAGCTCGATCTGGTGGAAGCCGCCGAGAAAGCCGGAATCCGGTTGCGGCTCTTCCACGGTCGCGGCGGCACCGTCGGCCGTGGTGGTGGACCGAGCTACGACGCGATCCTTGCCCAGCCGCCCGGGGCCGTGCAGGGTTCGCTGCGCATCACCGAACAGGGTGAGATCATCGCGGCGAAATACGCAGAGCCGGTGAGCGCGGAACGCAACCTCGAGACGCTGCTCGCGGCGACCATCGAGTCGTCGCTGCTCGACGTCGAAGGCCTCGGCGACGACTCGGAAGACGCGTACACGAACATGGACGAGATCGCGGCGCTGGCGCGTGCGGCCTACAGCAAGCTGGTGCACGAGACCCCCGGCTTTGTGGAGTACTTCACCACCTCCACGCCGCTGTCGGAGATCGGTGCGCTCAACATCGGCAGCCGGCCGGCGTCGCGGAAGCAGACCGAGAAGATCTCGGATCTGCGCGCGATCCCGTGGGTGCTGTCGTGGACCCAGTCGCGCGTGATGCTCCCGGGCTGGTACAGCACCGGGTCGGCGTTCGCGGAGTGGATCGGCGATTCCGACGAACGGCTCGCGACGCTGCAGCGCTACTACAAAGAGTGGCCGTTCTTCCGGACCGTCATGTCGAACATGGCGCAGGTGCTCGCGAAGTCGGATATGGGCCTGGCGCACCGCTACGCGCAGCTGGTTCCCGATCAAGAGTTGCGCGACAAGGTGTTCGGGATGATCGTCGACGAGCATGCCCTGACGATCGAGATGTACTCGAAGATCACCGGCACCGACGACCTGCTCTCGGACAACGCCGCGCTCAAGCGATCGGTGTACAACCGATTCCCGTACCTCGAGCCGCTGAATCTCCTGCAGGTCGAGCTGCTCCGACGCTTCCGCGCCGGTGACACCGAACCACGCATCCCGCGCGGCATCCAGCTCACCATGAACGGACTCGCGACGGCGTTGCGCAACAGCGGGTAGAGGTCGATCGGTAGCAGTAGTGGGCGGCGGGCGCGCACTATTGCTACGAAATCTTCTCCGCAGCGGCGTCGTCGAGGAACCAGATGGTCTCCTCGGTGCCGTGTGCGCCGGCGCACGGCCAATCGGCGGGATCGGCTCCTTCGTGCGCAGCGGCGACCGCCTCGGCCTTGTCGGCGCCGGCGACCAAGAACCACACGGCCTTGCTGCGGTTGACGACGGGAAGCGTCAAGGTGATGCGACGCGGGGGCGGCTTGGGTGAATCTTCAACCGCGACAACCGACTTCACGGACTCTGCGGTGGCCGGTGTGTGCGGGAACAGGGAGTTGATGTGCCCTTCGCCGCCCATGCCGAGGAGATGGAGGTCGAAAAGGGGCGCAACCCCGTCGGAGGAGTTGGCGGCCAATACCGCTGCGTAATCGGCTGCGGCAGCGTTGATGTCGTCACCGAACGGCCCGTCCGAAGGTGCCATCGGATGGATGCGGTCGGGGTTCAGCGGGACCTTGTCGAGCAGCGCCTCGCGGGCCTGGCCGTCGTTGCGTTCCGGATCGTCGGCGGGGACGAATCGGTCGTCGCCCCAGTACACGTCGACCCGTGACCAGTCGACCGAGCCGCTGTCGGCGGCCAGCGCGGCGAGGATCGCGATGCCGTTGCTGCCACCGGTCAAGACGACGTGCGCATGACCGCGCTCCTGCTGCGCACGGGTGATCAGATCGACGAAACGCGTTGCGGCAGTAGCGACGAGCTCGTCCTTGGTATCGAAGACGAGGGTCTCGGTACTCATCAGGCGATACCTTCCACGATGATCTCGGTCGCACCGCGCAGTGCGTCGGCGTACACCTCGTCGGTGTCGAGTCGGCGCAGCTCCTCGATGAGGCACATGGGCAGATCGCGCCTGCTCATGGCAACTCGGCCATCGGGCTTGCCGGGTTCGGTGATGACGGCGTTGTTGTTCTGGTCGATCGCGAGGATCGTCGGCCCCTGCTGCCGTTGCAACCGAACCTCGAAGCTGCCCATCCTCCGGTAGACGGGCACCCCGAGGGCGGCGCGCATCCAGCCGGCGAGCAGGTCGACGGCGGGGGACAGTTGCGGTCCGGTGACCTCGACCGCCGTGATCGGATCGTGCGGCGGACGGTCGACGGTAGAGGCGAGAAGGGCTCGCCAATGGGTGATCTGGGTCCACGCGAGGTCGGTGTCACCGGGCGAGTACGTCGCCAGCCGGCGCGCGAGCACCGTCTCGGGATTGGCCGACTTTGACGCGTCGAGGATGCGTCGGCGACCGAGCTGACCCAGGGGATCGGCGGCCGGATACTCGGGCGCGGCACCGGGCCACCAGGTGACGACGGGGGTGTCTGGCAGGAGGAACGGCGTCACCACGCTGGCCGGCTGATCCGACAACTCACCGTGCAGCGCCAGCACCACGACTTCCGAGGCACCGGCGTCGCCGCCGACGCGGTACTGGGCGTCGAGCCGCGATTCCTCGTCTCGACTCCCGCGCGACACCACGATGACGCGGCTGGGGTGTTCACGGCTCGCACCGACAGCGGCTTCGATGGCGCCTTCGGTCGGCTCACCGTGATCCGCGCACACGACGAGCGTCAGCACACGGCCCAGGCTGATCGCGCCGCCGGACTCGCGGACGGAGACGATCTTCTTGGCCACCTCGTTGGTCGAGGTGTCGGGCAACTCGATGATCATCGGGTGATCTCCTCAGTGAGCGGTCGGGAGTGAGCTATCACGGCCGACGCCATGACCGTCCGGTCCGTTCGAGCATCTCGTCGGCCGACGCCGGACCCCACGTGCCCGATTCGTAGCTGTCCGGCGAACCCTCTTGCGCCCAGCAGTCGAGCACGGGATCGAGTATTTCCCAAGACAATTCGACTTCCTCGTTGACCGGGAACAGCGATGGTTCGCCGAGCAGCACGTCGAGGATGAGCCGCTCGTAGGCCTCGGGCGACGCCTCGGTGAACGCGGTGCCGTAGCTGAAGTCCATGTTCACGTCGCGAACCTCCATGCTGGAGGCAGGCACCTTGGAACCGAATCGCAGTGTGATGCCCTCGTCGGGCTGCACGCGGATGACCAAAGCGTTCTGGCTCAGTTCCTCCGTCATCGTCTTGTCGAAGGGGAGGTGTGGCGCGCGTTTGAACACCAGCGCGATCTCCGTGACGCGTCGGCCCAACCGCTTGCCGGTACGCAGGTAGAACGGCACGCCGGCCCATCGTCGGGAATCGACCTCGAGGGCGATCGCGGCATAGGTCTCGGTGGTCGAGTCCTTGGCGAACCCCTCTTCGTCCTTGAGTCCCGGAACCTTCTCACTGCCCTGCCAGCCCGGTCCGTACTGACCGCGGGCGGTGTTCTCCGCGATCGGCAAGATGTTGCTCGTCGCCGAGAGCACCTTGATCTTCTCGGCCTGTAACTGCTTGGGTTCGAAGGAGATCGGCTCTTCCATCGCGACCAGGGCCATCAGCTGGAGCAGGTGGTTCTGGATGACGTCACGGGCCGCGCCGATCCCGTCGTAGTAACCCGCGCGCCCACCGAGGCCGATGTCCTCGGCCATGGTGATCTGCACATGGTCGACGTAGTGCGAACTCCACAGCGGATCGAACAGCTGATTGGCAAAGCGCAGCGCAAGGATGTTCTGCACCGTCTCCTTGCCGAGGTAGTGGTCGATGCGGAACACCGACGACTCCGGAAAGACGCTGTTCACAATGGCATTGAGCTGTTTGGCGGATTCGAGATCGTGTCCGAAGGGCTTCTCGATCACCACACGTCGCCAGTTGTCGCGGTTGGACGAGGTGGCCAGGCCACTGCGATGCAGTTGTTCGCACACCGTCGGGAATGCGTTCGGCGGGATCGACAGGTAGAAGGCGTGGTTGCCGTCGGTCCCGCGTTCTTTGTCGAGGGTCGCGAGCGTGTCCTTGAGCCGGTCGAACGACGCGTCGTCGTCGAACGAGCCCTGGACGAACCGGAATCCCTCGGTGAGTCGTTCCCACACCTCCTCGCGGAACCCGGTGCGGGCGTGCTCACGAACGGCGTCGTGGACGACCTTCGCGAAATCCTCGTCGTCCCAATCGCGCCGCCCGAACCCGACCAGCGCGAACGACGGCGGAAGCAGACCGCGGTTGGCGAGATCGTAGATCGCCGGCATCAACTTCTTGCGGGCGAGGTCGCCCGTAACACCGAAGATGATGAGACTGCACGGTCCGGCAATCCGGGGGAGCCGCTTGTCACGTGGGTCGCGAAGCGGGTTGGACCAACGCTTCTCACCCCTGGGCACGCGCGTCAGCCCTGTGCGGCGGTCAGCTGCTCGGCGGTCGCGCTGAGCAGATCGTTCCAGGCATCCTCGAACTTGCTCACGCCCTCGGTCTCCAGAACCTCGAAGACGTCCGCGAAGTCGATGCCGACCGCGGCGATCGCGTCGAACACCTCCTGGGACTCCTGACCGAGCCCGACGATCGACGAGGTGTTGACCCAGCCGTGGTCGGCGAAGGCATCCATCGTCTTGCCCGGCATGGTGTTCACCGTGTTGGGTGCGACGAGTTCGCTGACGTAGAGGGTGTCGGGGTAGTCGGGATTCTTCACGCCGGTCGAGGCCCACAGCGCTCGCTGCGGCCGCGCGCCCTGCGCCAGCAGGTCCGGGAAGCGCGACTCCACCTCGAAGATCTCCTGATACGCCTGGTAGGCCAGGCGCGCGTTCGCGAGGGCAGCCTTGCCGCGCAGTCCGAGGGCATCGGGGGTGCCGATGGCGTCGAGGCGCTTGTCGACCTCGGTGTCCACGCGGGAGACGAAGAACGACGCCACCGAGTGGATCGACGACAGGTCGTGACCGGCCAGGGCGGCCGCATCCAGGCCGTCGAGGTAGGCGTCCATGACCCCCTTGTAGCGCTCCACGGAGAAGATCAGCGTGACGTTGACGCTGATGCCCTCGGCGAGGACCTTGGTGATCGCGGGCAGCCCGGCCTTGGTCGCCGGGATCTTGATGAGGAGGTTGGGGCGGTCGACGATCTTCCAGAGTTCGACGGCCTGTGCGACCGTGCCCTCGGTGTCGTGAGCGAGGCGGGGATCCACCTCGATCGACACTCGACCGTCCACACCGTGGGACTCCTCGAACACCGGAGCCAGGACGTCGCACGCGTTGCGGACATCGTCGGTGGTGACGGTGCGAATGGTCGCGTCCACATCGGCTCCGCGCGCGGCCAATTCGTTGACCTGCGCGTCGTAGCTGGTGCCCTTCGACAGCGCGGCCTGGAAGATCGACGGGTTGGTGGTCACGCCGACCACCGATTTGGTGGCGATGAGGTCGGCGAGGTCGCCGGAGGAGATCAGGTCACGGGACAGGTCGTCGAGCCACACGGACACTCCGGCGGCGGACAGTTCGGCGAGCTTGCTGTTCTGGGTCACGGGTTTCCCTTTCGGGTTGCGCACGCAGGATGCGTACTTGTGGTGCGCTCGGGATCGCCGAACGCGATGGCGCCTGAGGTCAGGTTTTCCTCTGGTGACACGTCGATGTGCAGTTGTCAGCTCTTGTTCTCGATCGCGCGCTGCGCGGCACCCACCACGGCCTCGGCGGTGATGCCGAACTGCTGGTAGAGCACCTTGTAGTCGGCGGAGGCACCGAAGTGCTCGAGCGAGACGATCTCGCCGCCGGTGCCCACGATCCGGTACCACGGCATGGCGATACCGGCCTCGACCGCGACGCGCGGAGTCGACGGCGGCAGTACCGAGTCGCGATAACCCTGCGGCTGCTCGTCGAACCACTCCACACACGGCATGGACACGACGCGAGCCGCGATTCCCTTCTCCGCCAACGCCTTCTGGGCGTCGACCGCGAGGTACACCTCCGACCCGGTGCCGATGAGGACCACCTGTGCGTCGTTGTCGGAGTCGCTGAGCACATAGCCGCCCTTGGCCACACCGTCCGCGGAGGTGCCCTCGAGGATCGGGATGTTCTGGCGGGTGAGGGCGAGGCCGACGGGATGGTTCCGGCGGGACAGCAGGTGCTGCCATGCATAAGCGGTCTCGTTCGCGTCGGCCGGGCGGACGACGTCGAGGTGCGGGATAGCGCGCAGCGCCGCGAGGTGTTCGACGGGCTGGTGGGTCGGACCGTCCTCGCCGAGGCCGATCGAGTCGTGCGTCCAGACGTAGATCGGATCGATCTCCATCAGCGACGCGAGACGAACCGCCGGCCGCATGTAGTCGGCGAACTGCAGGAACGTGCCGCCGTAGGCGCGCGTCGGGCCGTGCAATGCGATACCCGAGAGGATCGAGCCCATCGCGTGCTCGCGGATGCCGAAATGCAGGGTGCGACCGTACGGATCGGCGGTCCATTTCTTGGTGCTGATCGACGACGGGCCGAACGACAGGGCGCCGTCCATGGTGGTGTTGTTGCTGCCGGCGAGATCGGCCGAGCCGCCCCAGAGTTCCGGCAGGATCGGCGCCAGGGCCGTGAGGACCTTGCCGGAGGCGCTGCGTGTCGCCACGTCCTTGTCGCCGGGCGTCCAGCTGGGCAGTGCGTCGGTCCAGCCCTCGGGCAGTTCATGTGCGTGCAGGCGGTCGAAGAGCGCCTTGGCCTCGGCGTTCTTGCCTGCCCATGCGTCGAAGCCCTTGGCCCACTCGGCCTTCGCCGCGGCGCCGCGCTCGGCGAGCTTGCGGGTGTGGCCGATGACCTCGTCGGTCACCTCGAAGTCCTTGTCCGGGTCGAAGCCGAGGACCTTCTTGGTGGCCGCCACCTCGTCGGCACCGAGTGCTGCACCGTGAATCCCGCCGGTGTTCATCTTGGTCGGCGCAGGGAAGCCGATGATGGTGCGCAGGCAGATGATCGACGGCTTGTCGGTGACGCCCTTGGCCGCCTCGATCGCGGCCTCGATGGCCACGACGTCCTCGCCACCCTCGACGGTCTGCACGTGCCAGCCGTAGGCCTCGTAGCGCTTGGCGACGTCCTCCGAGAGGGCGATGTCGGTGTCGTCCTCGATCGAGATCTGATTCTGGTCGTAGAAGACGATCAGGTTGCCCAGCTGCTGTGTGCCGGCCAGCGAACTCGCCTCGGAGGTGACACCCTCCTCGATGTCGCCGTCGGAGGCGATGACGTAGATGAAGTGGTCGAACGGGCTCGTGCCGGTGGGGGCGTCGGGGTCGAAGAGACCGCGTTCGCGGCGGCTGGCCATGCTCATCCCGACCGCCGACGCCAGACCCTGTCCGAGCGGACCGGTGGTGATCTCGACACCCTTGGTGTGCCGGAACTCCGGATGGCCCGGGGTCAGCGACTCCCAGGTGCGCAACGCCTCGAGGTCGGCGAGCTCCAGACCGAAGCCACCGAGATACAGCTGGATGTAGAGCGTCAGGCTCGAATGACCGCAGGACAGGACGAAGCGGTCGCGTCCGACCCAGGTGGTGTCGACCGGATCGTGCCGCATGACCCGCTGGAACAGCGTGTAGGCCAGCGGCGCCAGGCTCATCGCGGTTCCGGGGTGTCCGCTTCCGCATTTCTGGACCGCATCGGCCGCGAGCACCCGGGCGGTGTCGACCGCGCGAGTGTCGAGATCCGACCAGTCATCGGGGTGGCGAGGGGTGGTCAGTGCGCGGATCTCGTCTGTGTCGGCCACGGTCGTGGTGTCTCCTGTGCCTGCTCGGTGCTGGACGGTGAACAGGCCGACAAGCATTTCCCGACATACGGGAAGTCGGCCTGTACTCGTCACCAGAGTAATCGGCCGCCACCGAGGGCTGCGCGGCGAGTGGGCGATGCGTCGCCCCGATGGCCCGATTGCAGGTCAGCGCGGTGGTCAGGGCTCGATTCACGGATCGAGTTGGCATACGTCTACCATGCTGTGTAGTAGCCCGCCAGGCCCGTTTTCGGGCCGTGAGCCCCTCTTGCACACAGTTCGGGGCAGGCAGACGAGGAGAGCCGTGAGGATTGGGGAGCGCGTGAGCGGAGATCACACCGCCGCATCCCGTCCCACCGGATCCCAATCCGCGTCCCGTGCGACGGTGCAGGAGTCGCCGGCCCCGACGCCGTCGTGGCCACGGCGCCTCCAGGCGACAGTGCTGGCCTACATCGCGCTGACCAAGCCCCGCGTCATCGAACTCTTGCTGGTTGCGACCATCCCGGTGATGCTCCAGGCCGATCGTGGCCATGTCGACCTCGCGGTGATCGCGTGCACGCTCTTGGGCGGATGGCTGGGTGCGGCGAGCGCCAACACCCTCAACATGGTCGTCGACGCCGACATCGACAAGAAGATGAAACGCACCGCCCGACGGCCGTTGGCGCGTCGTGCCGTGGCTCCACGCAGCGCACTGATATTCGGCATCGTGCTGTGGGCAGCGTCCTTCGCGGTCCTCTGGCTGGCGGCGAATCTGCTGAGCGCGCTGCTGGTGTCGGCGACGATCATCTTCTACGTCGGCGTCTACACGATGATCCTCAAACGCCGCACGTGGCAGAACGTCGTGTGGGGCGGCGCTGCGGGATGCATGCCGACGCTGGTCGGATGGGCAGCCGTCACCGGGTCGCTGAGCTGGCAACCGATCGTCCTCTTCGGCGTGATCTTCTTCTGGACGCCGCCACACACCTGGGCGCTGGCGATGCGCTACAAGGAGGACTACAAGGCTGCCGGCGTCCCGATGTTGCCGGTGATCGCCACCGAGGAGCGGGTCACCCGGCAGATGGTGATCTACACCTGGCTGACCGTGCTGTGCTCGTTGGTGCTCATCCCCGCGACCAGCTGGATCTACGCCGCGGTCGCGATCCTGGCCGGCGCCTGGTTCGCCAGCCGTGTCCACATCCTCTACCGCGACACCCGACGCGGCGCCGAGGTCGCACCGCTGAAGATCTTCCTGCAGTCCAACGAGTACCTCGCCATCCTCTTCTGCGGGCTCGCGATCGACGCCGTCATCGGCCTGCAGACCATCGCCGACTACTTCTGACGCGACGAGGCTTCAGCCGGGGAATCAGTACGTGGCAGCCGAGTCGAGTGCACTGTGCATCCGCCGGGCTGAGGCATACAGCATTGCGCGCAGGGTGTTGGGGCCCACCTCTCAATCGGGCAGCAGCACCGTCGACCCGGTGGTCGCACGCGCCTCGAGATCGGTGTGGGCCTGCGCGGCGTCGGCGAGGCGGTAGCGCTGGCCGACCCGGACGTCGACCGTCCCGTCGGCGACGGCACCGAGAAACTCGCCCGCCCGCCAGCGCAACTCATCGGTATCGGCAATGAAGTGGGCGAGCGTCGGGCGTGTCACCGACAATGACCCCGCCGGGTTGAGACGCTGCAGATCGAACGGCGGGACCGGCCCGCTGGCCGCACCGAACAGCACGATGATGCCGCGCACGGCGGTCACCGCGAGCGACTGCTCGAAGGTGTCCGCGCCGACGCCGTCGTAGGTCACCGGTACGCCGCGCCCGCCGGTGATCTCTCGTACCTGCGAGACGAGGTCGTCGCCGTATCGGAGCACGTGGTCGGCGCCCGCGGCCGTCGACAGTTCGGCTTTCTCGTCGCCGGACACGGTGGTGATCACCGTCAGCCCGCGATTCTTGGCTATCTGGGTGAGCACCAGACCGACGCCGCCCGCGCCGGCATGGACAAGCACGGTGTCGCCGGCGGACGGATGTGCGCTGCCATCGAGGAGGTAGTGCGCCGTGAGGCCGCGCAACAGCGACGAGCCCGCGGCCGCGTCGTCGATGCCGTCCGGCACGGGTACGAGACGGGAGGCGTCGACCGCGACGATTTCGGCGTAACTACCGGCACTGTCGCACCAGCAGACGCGCTGCCCGATCTCGATGTCGGTGACCTCAGACCCGACCGACACGACGACACCGGCTCCCTCGCTGCCCGGAATATAGGGGGGAGTCGACGGGTACAGGCCGCGGCGGATGTAGGTGTCGATGAAGTTGACGCCGATCGCGGTGGTTCGCACCAGTGCCTCGCCCGGGCCCGGGATCGGGTCGAGGGCCGTGCCGTAAGCCATCACATCGGGTCCGCCATGGCGAGTCACCTGGATTGCACGCATGCCTTCTGTCTACACGTCGACGTCGGCGGACGGGGCCATAACAGTGTGTGACAGGAGCTACGTGCGTCGTCGGGCGAGGCTACCGCCCGGTATGCTCACCACCATGAGCGACGCCGCGACGACCCAGCCCACCGACGATCGAGCCGGCGACCAGAAGCCCACTGTGAGCGCTCCGAGTGACGTGGTTGCGTCGATCCGCAGCTTCGTCGGTCGCGAAGGCGGCGAGGCCAAAGCCGTACTGCAGCCCATCGGCAACGCGGGCGTGCGCATCACGCTCGTCGGCGAGCAGGGTGGCATCCTCGGCGATCGGGTGGTCGACGACATCGCCACCGCGAACGCCGTGGTCGACGCCATCGACGGCGTCGAGATCGCCGAGTGGGACCGTGAACTCACCTCGGCCGCGAACGTGAAGCCGTCGCACTACCGCAAGATGGCCGGCTGGGTAGCGGGCCAGAAGCGGTTCCCCAAAGCCCGTAACTCCGCGATCCTCTAGGGTCTTTTCCCGGGTCAACCCGCAAGAAAATAGGGGAGGAAACTCTTTCCCCTGGCCTCAGAGTCGTCCCCTATAAATTTCTAGGGGACGACTGTGAACCCCGGGGAAGAAACTCTTCCCCTAGATTTTTGCGAGCACGGCACCGACGCATTTGTCCAGGTCAGCGAGCCGGTCACCGACGCTTCGAATCAGTGGGCGCTGTCCGCAGTCTCTGGCGCAGTGTCGCGAGCAGCGGTCGGGGTGAATTCGAGCACCAGCCATGTTGCCCCGATGAGGAGTGCGGCGCTGCCGATCATGTGCGCGATCACGAGGGCGATGGGCAGGTCCGTCGCGTACTGCACCGCACCGATGACGCCTTGCAGGGCGAGTAGTCCGGCAAATGTGAGCGCGACGCGCTGTTGCGGCAGTTTCATCACGCGCGTGAACACCAGCAGCGCCAGGGCCAGTCCGATCAGCACGAACACCGCGTCTGCGTGCAATTGCGTCGCGTTGTCGGGAGCCAGGCCGTTGCGTGGCGCGTTGGCGTCCCCGGCGTGCGGACCGGAACCGGTGACGACGGTGCCGAGGTAGATGGTCACCCAGGTGGCGACGTAGGTGATCCAGGCGAGTTGCCGTCCCAGACGGGTCACCGCCGCCGATCTCGCCGGCTCCGGCTGCACGGGCGTCGTCAGGCGGGTGCGGTACACCAGCACCGTCGACCCGGAGACCAGCGCCATGGACAGCAGGAAGTGCAGTGCGACGACCCACGGGTTGAGGTCGGTGAGGACCGTGATGCCGCCGATGACGCCTTGGAAGGGGATTCCGAGCGCGAGAACGAGGACCAGCCACCGATCGGCACGTGTGCTGCCTGCGTGGCGCCACACGGCGGTGAAGGCAGCTATCGCGATGGCGATGAGCACCCAGGTGAGCATGCGGTTACCGAACTCGATCGCGCCGTGGTAGCCGAGAGCTTGGTGCGGCACGAACGAATTGTCGGTGCATTGTGGCCAGGTGGGGCAGCCGAGGCCCGAACCGGTGAGCCGGACCGCGCCGCCGGTCGCGACGATGCCGACGTTGGCCACCAACAGCGCGATCGCCCACCGAAACACGAATCGTGCGGTGGGTACGCCGAATCCCGGAACCCGCGACATCGCGCCGCCTCGGGGCCCGGCACCTGCCGGGTCGGTGCCGCGATCGGAGATTGCCGACCGCGATTCGTCGGAGATCGCCGAGGGTTTGGACGCAAAGGGTTTGGATGTCGTCATTCGAACCGGAACCACCTCACCGCCAGTGCGCCGGCGACCGCCGTCCACACGAGCAACACACAGATACCGAAGACATCCACCGTCGCATGCGATGCCCGTTCGAGCGCCTCGGTGAGGGCGCCCGACGGGGTGCAGCGCGCGACCCACCACACGGCGTCGGGTACGCGCGAGTCGAGTACCACGAGGCTTCCGGTGCCGACCATCGCGAACCACAGAAGGTTGGCGAGTGCGAGCACCACCTCGGCCTTCAGGGTCCCGCCGAGCAGCAGTCCGAGGGCGGCAAAACATGCCGTCCCGATCGCGATGACCGCGGCACCCAGCAGCAGACCCAGCACGGCCGGGCGCCACCCGAAGGCAGCCCCGATCAACCCGAGCACGATCGACTGGATGATCACCACCAGCAGGACCGCGACGGATTTGCCGACGATGATGCCCCAGCGTGGAATAGGTGTGGCACCAAGGCGTTTCAGCGCCCCGTAGCGCCGGTCGAATCCGACCGCGATGGCCTGGCCGGTGAACGCGGTGGACATCACGGCGACGGTCAGGATCGCTGGGACGAAGACGTCCGCACGCGCGGCCGGGCCGTCGCCGAGGCCTGTGTCGACGGGCAGCAGACACAGTCCCACCAGCAGTGTGATCGGGATGAACATGGTCAGGAGCAATTGCTCGCCGTTACGCAGCAGCAGTTTGAGTTCGAGTTGCGATTGCGCCGCGATCATCGCGGCGATGCGCGCGGGCTGCGGACGCGGGGTGAAGGTGCCCGCGGGGAAGAGTGTGCCGGAACTCATGAACGCAACGCCCGCCCGGTCAGGTCGAGGAACACGTCCTCGAGGCTGCGGGTCTCGACGCGCAGGTCGGTTGCCAGCACGTTGATCTTGGCGCACCAGGCGGTCACCGTGGCCAGCACCTGCGGCGTCACCTTCCCGACCACCAGGTAGGTGCCCGGCGCCGATTCGGAGCAGTGGTAGTCCTCGGGCAGGGCAAGCTCCAGCATCGTCAGATCCAGACCCCGCGGCGCGGTGAATCGCAGCTCGTTCTCGGCGCCGCGGCTGGTGAGGTCGGCAGGGGTGCCGGCCGCGACGCAGCGGCCCCGGTCGATGATCACCACCTTGTCGGCGAGTTCTTCTGCCTCGTCCATCAGGTGGGTGGTCAGCAGGACCGACACCCCGTCGGCTCGCAGGCGGTCGACGAGATCCCAGACGACCAGGCGCGCGTGCGCGTCGAGTCCGGCGGTCGGTTCGTCGAGGAACACCATCTCCGGTCGGCCGACGATGGCGCACGCCAGTGAGAGTCGTTGTTGCTGGCCCCCGGACAGCCGCCGGAAAGAGGTGCGGCGCACGTCGGTCAGGCCCAACGCGCCCAGCAGCCAGTCGGTGTCGATCGGGTCCGCCGAATACGACGCGACAAGACGCAGCATCTCCTCCGTGCGAGCCCCGGGGTAGGCGCCACCGCCTTGCAACATCACACCGATGCGCCTGCGGAGTTCGTCGTTGTCCGAGCGTGGGTCGAGACCCAGAACGCGGACCGATCCTTCGTCGGGGGCGGCGAATCCTTCGCAGATCTCGACCGTGGTGGTCTTGCCGGCGCCGTTGGGGCCCAGCAGGGCGAGGATCTCGCCGCGTCGGAGTTCGAGGTCGAGACCGTCGACGGCGGTGTGCTCGCCGTACCGCTTGACCAGTCCGCGGACGGTGAGTGCAGGGTCGTCGTGACCGGGAACGTGTTTGACGGCGTCACTGCCGCGGCGATCCACCTTGGGATCGTCGCTGTTCAACCGGTGAGACGTCGTGCCGTGCACAACGCTCAGCCTAGGCGCTCGATCACGCCGAACGAAAAAACGGTGTACCCGGATGCGATCGCGCTCACGTCGTCGTACGCGATGGCTCGGTGGTGTCGCCCGAGGCCTGCCGTCTTCGGCGCCTGCGGGTGATCGGATCGTCCTCGAAAAAGACCGCGGTGAGCACCGCGACCATGATGACGCCGGCCAGAACGCCCTGTGCCAGTACGACTCCACTGGTGTTGGAGCTGGTCGGCATGACCACGATCGCGATGATCGCCGACGCCGCGATGGTCGACAGGCGGAACCATGGACCGGTCGCCCACGCGGCGAGCGGGATGACGGCCCACAGCAAGTACCAGGCCTGGACGAACGGAAAGAACACCACGACTGTGGCCATTGACACACCGAGGGCGCCCAGCGGATGAAGGCGGCCTCCCAGGGTCGCGAGCATCCATCGCACGATGAACACCCCGGCGATCAGCTGGCCGATCGGGCGGCCGACCTCGAGAACCGCCTGGGTGTGGTCGCCCAGGCCGAGGTTGACCCCGATTCGACCGGTGGTCACCGACAGCAGTGTGGGCATCGACATCCACGAGCGCACGATCGCGCCGGTCGACAGTGTGCCGGTCCAGCCGAAACCGAGGCCGGTGCCGAATCCGATCACGAGCATCACCACGCCGACGACCACGATGTAGAAGCCCGCCGACATGGACAGCGCATAGACCGTGTGTCTCGATCGCGACCACCACTGACTGGGCGGCGCATGCCGCAGCGCGGGCAGGGTTGCACCCCACCGGAGCGCGAGTGCGATCCCGACGAATCCCAGTGCGAGCATCGAGGTGAACTTGACCATCGTCGACGCGGCGAGGATGGCCGCACCGGCGATGAGAATCCATCCGCTTCGCGTGGGGATGAGCGTGCCGGGTTTTCGGAGCAGATCGGCACTGTAGATCGCTCGGAAACTGAACTCGAGGCCCACGAGCATCAGGCCGAGCATGAGCGCCTCGTTGTGGATGCCGCCGACCAGATGCAGGATGAGCAGCGGATTCATTGCGCCGAGCCAGATCGCCGCCACCGACGACACCCCACATCGTTTGGCCAGACGGGGCAGCGCCCAGACGATCAGGGCGATGCCCACGAGGGCGACCATGCGGTGCAGGAAGATCGCGGCGGTGATGTTGTCGCCGGTGATCGCGGTGATGCCTTCACCGAGCCACAGGAACAGGGGGCCGTAGGGGGCGGGAGTGTCACGCCAGAGGTTGGGTACCGAGCGGGTGAGCACGTGCTCGATGCCGAGCCCGTTCATCGGGCTGACCGTGTAGGGATCCATTCCCCGGTAGGCGATCGCGCTCTGGGCGAGATACGAGTAGATGTCCTTGCTCAGCAGCGGTGGAGCGACGACGATCGGCGCGATCCACAGCAGCAGGGTCCGGTCGGCCTGCCGGCGGCTCATCCGGCGTGCGGGACTTCGGCCGTTGCGGACCTCGACCGACAACCTGCCGACCGCGAACCGTCCCAGCAACAGCCAGGCGACGACGAGCGTGATGGTGCCGCCGATGGACAACGCAAGCGCCGTGCCGAACATCCGTGAAGGCAGCGACAGCACGCGCATCCCGGCCACCGGATTCTGCAGCACGGGGATCGCGCCCGTGCCGAGGGAACCGATCAGGATGAGCACGGATCCGGTGGCACCGAAGAGCTTGATTCGGCGCAGTCGGCGGGTCTCCTCGGCATTGAGCGGACCGACCTCGCGTTCGTCGTCGTGAAGTCGTGCGACGGCCTTGCCATAATTTCCGGGCCGGTCGATCGCGTCGCCTGCGGAGGATGGCGTGGTCGTCTTGCTCAGTCCGAAGTAGTCCAGCGCACGGCGCAAGACTGTGGTTTCGGGCACAGGACGACTGTAATCGGCGCTGCACAATGCCGGGTGAGCGGCCCGCGGCGGTTGGTCGGGGCACGATCACTCGGCTCGCTAAGGGCACCCTTGCTGGAACGCGGGAATCAATTACGTCACACTTGTGTTGTGAAAACCATGCGGAACGATCCTGTGCTGTCTGCCGACAGCTCCGGTGCCGTCCCGTCCGGTTCGGCCGATCCGGCCACGCATCACGATGGCGAGACCCGGGCTGCGGTGGTGACACTGCTCGTCGAGGACGGCCCGCTCACTGCGGGTGAGATAGCGGCCCGTCTCGGAATCAGCGCCGCCGGAGTTCGTCGGCACCTCGATGCCCTCACGTCAACCGGTGATGTGGAGATCTCGTCGTCGGGCTTCGGTCAACGCGGCCGTGGCCGACCGGCGAAGTGGTTTCAACTCACTGCGACCGGCCGGGGTAAGCTGCGCCACGCCTACGACGACCTCGCCGGCGCCGCGATGCGCAAGCTACGCGACATCGGTGGTGGGGACGCGGTCGAGAACTTCGCCCGGGAACGGGTGGAGCGGATCGTCGCGGGTGTTCGGCCCGCCGGGGAGACGGTGAGCGTCGCCGAGACGGTCGGCGACATCGCCGACGCCCTCACCAGCGCCGGATACTCGACCAACACCCGTGAGGTCGGGACCGGCTTGCAGATCTGCCAGCATCACTGCCCGGTCGCGCACGTGGCGACCGAGTTCCCCGAGTTGTGCGAGGCCGAAACCGCGGTCTTCACCGAATTGCTCGGGACCCATGTGCAGCGGCTCGCGACGATCGCCAATGGCGACTGCGTGTGCACCACCCACGTGCCGCTACACCCTGTACCGCAAGTCCCGACCCAGCATGTCCAGACCGAGCAAGCCCCGAGCGACGCACAGCCCGCGCCGACTCCCGCCCAGAAGCTCCCGCAAGGGACAACCCGAAAGGTCTCGCGATGACAGTCACCGAGCCCACCGCAACCGACGGTGCACCGATCAAGGCCGCACCGCTGACCCAGGAGGAGACGATTGCCTCCCTGGGCAAGTACGGCTACGGCTGGTCCGATTCCGATGTCGCGGGTGCCAGCGCCCAGCGTGGCCTGTCGCCGGCAGTCGTCGCTGACATCTCGGCGAAGAAGAGCGAGCCCGAGTGGATGCTCGAGCAGCGGCTGAAGGCCCTGAAGATCTTTGATCGCAAGCCGATGCCGCACTGGGGTGGCGAACTCGACGGCATCGACTTCGACAACATCAAATACTTCGTCCGCTCCACCGAGAAGCAGGCGACGAGTTGGGAAGAGCTGCCCGAAGACATCAAGAACACCTACGACAGGCTGGGCATCCCCGAGGCGGAGAAGCAGCGCCTCGTAGCCGGTGTCGCCGCCCAGTACGAGTCCGAGGTGGTCTATCACCAGATCCGTGAGGACCTCGAGCAGCAGGGTGTCATCTTCCTCGACACCGACACCGGTCTCAAGGAGCATCCGGAGATCTTCCAGGAGTACTTCGGGTCGGTGATCCCGGCAGGCGACAACAAGTTCTCCGCGCTCAACACCGCGGTGTGGTCGGGTGGCTCGTTCATCTATGTGCCGCCGGGCGTGCATGTCGACATCCCGCTGCAGGCCTACTTCCGCATCAACACCGAGAACATGGGTCAGTTCGAGCGGACGCTCATCATCGTCGACGAGGGTGCCTACGTGCACTACGTCGAAGGCTGTACCGCACCGATTTACAAGACGGATTCGCTGCACTCGGCGGTCGTCGAGATCATCGTGAAGAAGGGCGGACGCTGCCGTTACACGACGATCCAGAACTGGTCGAACAACGTCTACAACCTGGTGACCAAGCGTGCCAAGGCAGAGGCCGGCGCCACCATGGAGTGGATCGACGGCAACATCGGGTCCAAGGTCACCATGAAGTACCCGGCGGTGTGGCTGACCGGTGAGCACGCCAAGGGCGAGGTGCTCTCGGTCGCGTTCGCCGGTGAAGGTCAGCATCAGGACACCGGATCGAAGATGGTCCACCTTGCGCCGAACACGTCGAGCAACATCGTCTCGAAGTCGGTCGCCCGTGGCGGCGGACGTGCGTCCTACCGCGGTCTGATCAAGGTCAACAGCGGTGCCCACGGCAGCCGGTCGACGGTGAAATGCGATGCGCTGCTTGTCGACACGATCTCCCGCAGCGACACCTATCCTTACGTCGACATTCGCGAGGACGACGTGACGATGGGCCATGAGGCGACCGTGTCCAAGGTGAGCGACGACCAACTCTTCTATCTGATGAGCCGTGGTCTCACCGAGGACGAGGCTATGGCCATGGTGGTGCGCGGCTTTGTCGAGCCGATCGCGAAGGAACTCCCGATGGAGTACGCACTCGAACTCAACCGGCTGATCGAGCTTCAGATGGAAGGAGCGGTCGGCTGATGGCGGACCCGACACTGGCACCTGCTGCCAATTCGATTGCCGGCAACAAGGGTGAGCAGTTCACGTCCTTCGACGTCAACGCCTTCGAGGTGCCGAGTTCGCGCGACGAGGCGTGGCGGTTCACTCCGTTCCGCAGGCTTCGCGGTCTGCACGACGGTTCCGCGACGATCTCGGCCGAGGCGACCGTCGAGGTCACCGGGGTCGCCGACGGCGTGACCGTCCAGACCGTCGGCCGCGATGACAAGCGGCTGGGTGACGGTGGTGTGCCCTTCGACCGCATTGCGGCGCAGGCATATTCGTCGTTCACCCAGGCCACGGTGATCACCGTCGGCAAAGAGGTCGAACTCGGCGAACCGGTGGTCGTCCACCTCGACGGCCCCGGTGAGGGCGAGGTCGGGTACGGACACATCCAGGTTCGCCTCGAACCGTTCGCCCGCGCGGTGGTCGTCCTCGATCAGAAGGGCAGCGGAACCTACGCGGAGAACGTGGAATTCGTGGTCGGCGACCAGGCCGCACTGACGCTGGTGAATGTGCACGACTGGGCCGACGACGCGGTGCACGTGGCCGCTCACCATGTCCGGGTCGGACGCGACGCGACCGTTCGTCACTTCGCATTCAGCCTGGGCGGCAACCTGGTTCGACTCTCCCCGGTGGTGCACTACGACGCACCGGGCGGAGACGTCGAACTGTGGGGCCTGTACTTCGCCGACGCGGGGCAGCATCTCGAGCAGCGCCTGCTCGTCGATCACAGTCAGCCGCATTGCCGGTCGAATGTCGTCTACAAGGGTGCGCTGCAGGGCGACACCTCGGGCGATCGGTCTCGCGAGGCGCACACCGTGTGGATCGGCGACGTGCTGATCCGCCCGGAAGCCGAGGGCACCGACACCTTCGAGTTGAACCGAAACCTGGTGCTCACCGACAACGCACGCGCCGACTCGGTGCCGAACCTGGAGATCGAGACCGGCGAGATCGTCGGCGCCGGACACGCCAGTGCCACCGGGCGATTCGACGACGAGCAACTCTTCTACCTGCAGGCCCGCGGCATCCCGGAGGATCAGGCGCGCCGCCTGGTCATCCGCGGCTTCTTCCGCGAGATCATCGCGAAGATCTCCGTGCCGGACATCCGCGAGCGTCTCGAAGCCGCAATCGAAGAAGAACTCGAACTCGCCGGCGCCTGACCACTCGACCATCTCGCCCACAGCCCACAACGAAAGACCGTTCATCATCATGACCACACTGGAAATCCGAGACCTGCATGTCGACGTCGCACAGACCGACGCCGACGCCGAGCCCATCCACATCCTCAAGGGTGTCGACCTCACCGTGAAGTCGGGGGAGACCCACGCGATCATGGGCCCCAACGGTTCCGGCAAGTCGACGCTGTCGTATGCCATCGCCGGTCACCCCAAGTACGAGGTGACCCAGGGGTCCATCACCCTCGACGGTGAGGATGTTCTCGAGATGAGCGTCGACGAGCGGGCGCGCGCCGGACTGTTCCTGGCCATGCAGTACCCGGTTGAGGTTCCCGGAGTCTCGATGTCGAACTTCCTGCGCACCGCCGCCACCGCCGTGCGCGGCGAGGCCCCCAAGCTGCGGCACTGGGTCAAGGAGACCAAGGAGGCGATGACGGCGCTCGAGATCGATCCGGCGTTCGCCGAACGCAGTGTCAACGAGGGCTTTTCGGGCGGCGAGAAGAAGCGTCACGAGATCCTGCAGCTCGATCTGCTCAAGCCGAAGATCGCGATTCTCGACGAGACCGATTCGGGCCTGGACGTCGACGCGTTGCGCGTGGTGTCCGAGGGCGTGAACCGCTACAAGGAGAACGAGCACGGCGGCATCCTGCTGATCACGCACTACACGCGGATCCTGCGCTACATCAAGCCCGAGTTCGTGCACGTGTTCGTCAACGGACGGGTCGTCGAGTCGGGCGGTCCCGAACTTGCCGACGAACTCGAGGAGAACGGCTACGTGCGGTTCACCTCCCCGGCCAAGGCCGGCTGAGTCCGACCGAAGGAGGTGTCATCAGTGACGCTGTCCACCCAAGCCGCGGCTCCGGCGTTCGACGTCGAGGCGTTGCGGGCCGACTTCCCGATTCTGTCGCGCACGGTGCGGGATTCGAAACCGTTGGTGTACCTGGACTCCGGGGCCACCTCGCAGCGGCCCGTGCAGGTACTCGACGCGGAGCGCGAGTTCCTGACCCAGCACAACGCCGCTGTTCACCGCGGTGCGCACCAGCTGGCCGAGGAAGCCACCGACGCCTATGAGGATGCGCGTGAGGTGATCGCGCGTTTCGTCGGTGCCGACGCCGACGAGCTGGTGTTCACCAAGAACGCCACCGAGGCGTTGAATCTGGTGTCTTACACGCTCGGTGACGATCGCAGTGCGGACATCTTCGGCGGGAGGCAACTCGGCGGAGGCGACACCGTCGTCATCACCGAACTCGAGCACCACGCGAATCTCGTTCCGTGGCAGGAACTGTGCCGCCGGACGGGTGCGACGCTGCGCTGGTACGGCGTCACCGATGACGGTCGGATCGATCTCGACTCACTCGAACTCGACGACACCGTCAAGGTGCTCGCGTTCACCCATCAGTCGAATGTGACCGGCGCCGTCGCCGATGTGGCCGAACTCGTGCGCCGGGCCCGAGCAGTCGGTGCTCTCGTCGTGCTCGACGCCTGCCAGTCGGTTCCGCACATGGGGGTCGACTTCCGAGCGCTCGACGTCGACTTCGCCGCCTTCTCCGGGCACAAGATGTTTGGTCCGTCGGGTGTGGGTGTGCTCTACGGCCGCGCGGAGTTGCTGAATGCGTTGCCGCCCTTCCTGACCGGCGGGTCGATGATCGAAACCGTCACCATGGAGGTGTCGACGTACGCGCCGCCTCCGCAGCGGTTCGAGGCCGGTGTGCCGATGACGTCGCAGACGGTCGGCCTGGGCGCGGCGGTGCGCTACCTCGAGGCGATCGGTATGAACGCGATTGCCGAGCACGAGCATGCGCTGGTCGCCTACGCATTGGAGCGCTTGTCGCAGATCGAGGGACTCCGCATCATCGGGCCGGCGACCGCCGAGAATCGTGGTGGGGCAGTCTCGTTCGTGGTCGACGGAATCCATGCCCACGATCTCGGGCAGATCCTCGACGACGAAGGGGTCGCCATCCGCGTCGGACATCACTGCGCGTGGCCGCTGCACCGCCGGTTCGGGATCGCCGCGAGTGCGCGCGCTTCGTTTGCCGCCTACAACACGCTGGCCGACGTCGACGCACTGACGGCAGCAATCGTGCGTGCCCAGGACTTCTTCGGGAGCCGGTGAGTGCATGCGGATGGAGCAGATGTACCAGGACGTGATCCTGGACCACTACAAACACCCACACGGGCGCGGACTGCGTGAACCGTTCGGTGCCGAGGTCCACCACGTCAACCCGACCTGCGGCGACGAGGTGACGTTGCGCGTCACGGTCTCCGACGACGGCGCCACGATCGCCGACATCTCCTACGACGGGCAAGGATGTTCGATCTCGCAGGCCTCCACGTCGGTGCTCTACGACCAACTGGTCGGCCAATCGGTGGAATCGGCTCTGGCGACCGTGGATTCGTTCAATGCCATGATGACCTCCCGCGGCAAGGATCCCGGTGACGAGGAGATCATCGGTGACGGGATCGCCCTGGCCGGAGTGAGCAAATACCCCGCGCGCGTGAAATGTGCCCTCCTCGGATGGATGGCCTTCAAAGACGCGCTCGCACAGACCATCGACGACCGAGCGGAGTCAGCATGAGTGACGAAACCACCACCACCGAGGCACCTGAGTCTTCCGGGGCGCCCACCGCCGAGACGGGTCCGGCCGGAACCCCTTCCGCGCCGGCCACGTCTTTGCCGGCGCTGGAGGATGTCGAGGAGGCGATGCGCGACGTCGTCGACCCGGAACTGGGCATCAACGTCGTCGACCTCGGATTGGTCTACGGCATCGAGATCACCGACGACGCGGTCGCCAAGATCGACATGACCCTCACCTCGGCGGCCTGCCCGCTGACCGACGTCATCGAGGATCAATCCCGCGGCGCCCTGGTCAACAGCGGACTGTGTACCGACATGGAGATCAACTGGGTCTGGCTGCCGCCGTGGGGACCCGACAAGATCACCGACGACGGCCGAGAACAGTTGCGCGCCTTGGGTTTTACCGTCTGAGACGATCTCGCGACGCGCTTCTCAGCCGCTGCCGGATGTCTTCTTGTGGTCGCCCAGGAGCACCGGATCGTGGGCGCACACGACGTCGACAGGCAGCTCGCCTGTACCGAACGTTGCAGACAATCGGCGGCGTGTGTCCTTTGCCACTCGTCGGCTGATGGCCGAGATGCCCTCACTGGTGCGCACAACGAATGGCACGGAGCCACCGCGAATGGTCGCGTGGTGATAGAAGGCGTCGCCGCAGTGTAGGAGCCAGCGGTCACCTGTGTTGACGGCGACCCCGGCATGTCCCGGAGTGTGCCCCGGCAGCGAGACCAAGAGCACGGAATCCCCGACGCCCCTCACTGGTGCGGCGTCGAAACCATGCCAGGGCGTGGTGAATTCGGCGTACCGCTCGACGGTGGGTTCTGGTGTCGAGCGCCACGAGCCGTAGCGAATCTTCGCCGACAAGCCGGGTGCGGTCCCGGCGTACTGATACTCGCTGTCGGTGACGTGGAGGGTTGCCTCGGGGAAGTCGGCGATTCCGCCTGCATGGTCGAGATCAAGGTGTGTGACCACCACATGCCGCACATCTCGCCGGTCGAAGTCGAGTGCTTCGATCTGTGCGATCGCCGTCTCCTCGTACTTCAGGTCGGGCCGGAGCACCTTTCCCATCAGCCCGAGTCGAGTCGGCTGCTCGATGTCGCACAGCCCGAATCCGGTGTCGACGACCACGATGCCGTCGTCGGTCTCGACGGCCAGAACATGGCAGATCATGCGGGGCGAGGCCAGCGGACGCATGCTTCCGCAGTTGAGGTGGTGTACGCGTACGGTCATGTCCGGCAACGATAGCGATGCGGACGAGAGGGAGGAGCGAAACAGCTTGTCTGGTCGGCGCTCGGCAGGCAGGCTGGAATCATGTCCGAATCCGAGGGCCATTTTCGACGCATCCGCCGGTGGCGCCCGCCGGTCGGGGAGTCCCGGGTGGAGAAGATGATCCGCGAGGCCACCGAGCGCGGTGAGTTCGACAACCTGCCCGGCATGGGCAAACCCCTCGACCTCTCCGACGCCGACGATCCGGACTGGTGGGTCAAACGCAAGATCCGCGACGAGAACCTCGACTCGTCGGCACTGCTGCCCGCACCTCTTCAGTTGCGCAAAGAGGCACAAGGTTTCCCGGAGTCGCTCCGCGGCATCGCCGACGAGGACGCGGTCCGCGACATCCTCACCGACTTCAACCGGCGCGTGCGCGAAGCGCATCTCGCGACTCGCGCCGGCATGCCGTCGCTGATCACCGCTCATACCGTCGACGTCGATGAAGTGGTCGCGCAGTGGCGGACATTGCGGTCGCAGTGATCTCCCTAGGGCGTGTCTCCCAACATGTTCACGACGTCGGTCAACCTTGGCAGTAGCGTTCGATTCCAGGACCGCTCGATCCCGTTGCGCGCGTATCGCTGATAGCGGTCCGCAATGTCGAAACCGCTCATCTGCCAGAACAACCGGGTACCCCGGCCATGCGGAAGCAGTCGGTAGTCCATCATCCAGCGCTGGGGCGGATTCCCACGAAGGTCGGTCCAACTGTAGGCGAGGTGCCCGGGCTCGTCGGCCGCAACGACCTGACACGCCATCTCGGCGTCGGGTCTATCGCGTACCGCCACTTGAACGATGAACGTTGTCCCGACCACGGGCGCAAAGCCGATCACCGGCGAGAGCCATCCGGCGATCAGCTCTGGCTCCGTCAGCGCGCGCCACACAACCCGGGGTGGCCGCTCCACGAACAGCGCAAGATCGATCAGTGACGGGTCAGGCACCGAGTCGTCGAACACGCAATCACCGCCCGAGCACCGAGCGGATCATCGCCCCGCGTGTACTGCTGCCCGCCGCCGTGAACAGATTCGTCATCGTGGTCAGCACTCCCGAAAGGTTCTCGCGCTCGGACAGATAGGCGCGTTGCCGGCCGACGGGGAGGTGGGCGAAGGTGTCGAAGAATCGTCGGGTCTGGGGAGCGTCGAATGACAGAAGTGATCGCAGTCCCGCGCGTCGCAGCCGATAGACCTGCCGGGCCGAGAGCGACCAGATAGCGTCGTTCGGGTCCTTCTGTGCGGCAGCCGCTTTCGCCACCACCTCGGCTGCTTGCAGTGACGCTGCGACGCTGTAGCCGGTGGCCGGATGCATCAGCCCGCCACGTGCGCCGAACTCCATCACCTCGCTGCGCCACGGGCTGCTCTCGCCGAGGAGGCCGAAGGAGACGATCTCGTCGTCGATTTGGGTCAACGACAGATGGGCCAGGCGAGCGTCGAGCCGTCGGCGTAGCTCGCTGGGCGGCAACGCCGGGTCGCCGGCCAGGCACGTCTCCTCGAGTAGGACGCGGTTGTCGTCGAGCGGAATGGCGTAGAGGAACGACGGTGGGGCTTGAGAGTCGAGGCCCGGGAACACACCCCAGTCCATGAGGATGGCTTCGGCGCCGTCGAGCACGGGGAGTGCTTGGCTGCGTGGCACGATCCGCCCGAACGCGGTTTGTCGGGCGCCGCGACCGGTGATTCCGCGGGCATCGACGACGATGTCTGCCACGATGTGCTCACCTGAGCGCAGGGTGACCCGATCGGGGTGTACCGCGACGGTACGGTCGACGATGACGTGGGCGTCGGAGACGTCGAGGACCGACTGCAGCCCTTCGACGTCGAGGACGGTGTAACCGCGTCGAACCGCCACCCGCTCCGTGGACCGCATGTCGACCGAATTCACTTGGGCAGCAATGGAGTCCGTGGGCAGCCAGTGGGGCAGTTCGTCGGTCCAGCAGGCATAGGTCGCGCGCCATGCGCGATGCGGTGCCGGGTCCACGAGGGTCACTGCGACACCCTCGCGCAAGAGCCGATGCGCCAGGGCTCGGCCCGACGGACCGGCCCCGACGACGATCGCCTCGGTCACGCCTCGGTCCCGTCGGCCACGGTTACATATTGCCGGTCGAGAGCAGGCCGCCGTCGACCGCCAGCGTCTGGCCGGTGATCCACACGGCTTCGTCGCTGGCCAGGAACGCGGCGGCGCGGGCGATGTCCTCGGTCTCGCCGAGTCGGCCGAGGGGATAGCCCTTGATGGCGCGGGCTTCGTTCTCGCCGGCGATCAGGTCCTTGGCGAACCGGGTGCGGATGATGGCGGGTGCGATCGCGTTGACGCGGATGTTGTTGCTGCCGAGCTCCCAGGCCAACTCCGATGTCAGGCGGATCATCGCGGCCTTGGACGCGCCATAGGCGGCGATCACCCCGGTCGACCGCAGACCGGCGACGGAGGCGATGTTCACGACCGCGCCACCGCGATCGGACATGCCGGCGCGGAACGCCTCCTGGATGAAGCCCAGACCCGCAACCACGTTGGTGTCGAAGATCTTGCGGAAGGCCCCCAGATCGGCATCCATCAGCGGACCGAACAGCGGGTTGATCCCGGTGTTGTTGACCAGGATGTCGATGGCCCCGCCGAGTTCGACCGTCGCGGCGACCGCTTCGGTGCGGTGAGTTTCATCACCGGTGTTGCCGGGGCAGTCGACGACCCGGGCCTCGGGAACCGCAGCGCGGATCTCGTCGGCAGCGGCGGCAAGTGGCTCGGGTTTGCGGCCGGTGATGACCACCGATGCACCGCGTCGGGCCAGTTCGGTGGCGATGCCCAGACCGATGCCGCGACTGGCGCCGGTCACCAGCGCGGACTTGCCGGACAGGTCGGATGTGCTCGGGATTGCTGTGGGTTGCGTCACGTCGATCACCGTATCCTTCCCGTCGCGACGTCCGGGTGCGGTCCGGGTGGAAAATCCCGCTGACATGCACCGGTAGACTGGTCCGTCGTGATCACCGCGACCGACCTGGAAGTTCGAGCGGGCGCTCGGACCCTGCTGTCGGCGCCCGGCGACGCACTGCGCATCCAGCCCGGCGACCGGATCGGTTTGGTGGGGCGTAACGGAGCCGGCAAGACCACCACTCTGCGCATCCTGGCCGGCGAGACCGAGCCCTACGCCGGTGAGATCCGCCGGTCCGGCGATCTCGGCTACCTTCCGCAGGATCCGAAGGAGGGCGACCTCGACGTGCTGGCCAAGGACCGGGTGCTCTCGGCGCGCGGTCTGGACGCGATCCTGCGCGACATGGAGAAGCAGCAGGCGCAGATGGCCGAGGCCGCCGACGATCGCGCGCGTGACAAGGCAGTGGCGCGTTACGGGCGTCTGGAGGAGCGGTTCGCCGACCTCGGTGGGTATGTTGCCGAATCCGACGCGGCGCGCATCTGCCACAGCCTGGGCCTGCCCGACCGGGTGCTGGCCCAGCCGTTACGCACATTGTCTGGCGGTCAGCGTCGTCGCATCGAGTTGGCACGCATCCTGTTCGCGGCGTCCGACGACTCCGGGAAATCCGACACCACCCTGTTGCTCGACGAGCCGACCAACCACCTCGACGCCGACTCGATCGCATGGCTGCGCGGGTTCCTGCAGAACCACGAGGGCGGCCTGGTGGTGATCAGCCACGACGTCGACCTTCTCGCCGATGTGGTGAACCGGGTCTGGTTCCTCGACGCGGTGCGCGGCGAGGCCGATGTCTACAACATGGGGTGGCAGCGCTATCTCGACGCGCGTGCCACCGACGAACAGCGTCGTCGGCGCGAGCGGGCCAACGCAGAGAAGAAGGCGTCGGCCCTGCGCACGCAGGCGGCCAAACTCGGTGCCAAGGCCACCAAGGCGACGGCGGCGCAGAACATGCTCAAGCGCGCCGATCGGATGCTCGACGCCCTCGACGACGAGCGGGTGGCCGACCGTACCGCGCGCATCCGCTTCCCGGAGCCCGCGGCGTGCGGCAAGACCCCGCTGATGGCGGCCGGGCTGTCCAAGAGCTACGGCTCGCTGGAGATCTTCACCGGGGTCGACCTGGCGATCGACAAGGGCAGCCGCGTCGTGATCCTCGGCCTCAACGGTGCGGGCAAGACCACGCTCCTCAAACTTCTTGCGGGCGTGGAGAAACCGGATACCGGCAAACTGGAGCCGGGGTACGGCCTCAAGGTCGGGTATTTCGCGCAGGAGCACGACACGCTCGACGACATGGCCTCCGTGTGGGAGAACATCCGACATGCGGCGCCCGACGCGGGGGAGCAGGATCTGCGCGGACTGCTGGGTGCGTTCATGTTCTCCGGCGCTCAGCTCGATCAGCCGGCGGGCACCCTGTCCGGCGGTGAGAAGACCCGTCTGACGCTCGCCGGTCTGGTGTCGTCGGCGGCGAATGTGCTGCTGCTCGACGAGCCGACCAACAACCTCGACCCGATCTCGCGCGAACAGGTGCTCGACGCATTGCGCAGCTACACCGGGGCTGTCGTGCTCGTCACCCACGACCCCGGCGCCGCCGCGGCACTGGACCCGCAGCGCGTGATCCTGCTGCCCGACGGCACCGAGGATCACTGGTCGGACGAGTACCAGGAACTCATCGAACTCGCCTGATCAAAAGGGGTTCCCGATCGCCGGGCGATAGCCGTTGCCGGCCAGCCACTCCCGCGCACGGCCGGTCTTGCGCTCATCGCTGAAGTTGTTCCAGCGGGTGAGCATGTCCGGGTGGGAGTCGGCCTTGCGGTGCAGCACATCTCGGAAGCGCCGGAAAGCGCCGCGACCCTCGATCGCCATGCCGAGCAGTTCGGCGAGGTGTTCGTCCTCGACCTCCCACGCGATGAACTTCTCCATGTCGCGATAGCCCTGACGTGACCCCTCGCAGTCGATGGAGAGCCACCGGTCGGGGTCCTCGAGATTGTCTTCGGTCATTCCCATGTCGTCGAGGTCGGCGACGCCGGATTCGAACATGAAGTCCGGGTAGACCGTTCCGTCCGTCAGGTCGATTCGGCCCCCGCCCTGCATCGGGTCGCCTTCGAGTGACGACGAGATCATCTCGAGATCGACTTTCAGCTCCTTCAGCAGTGGCGTGGCACCTGTCCCGAGCGCAGATTCGATCTGGTCGGCCAGCTCGTCGTCGCCATACCATTCACGCTCCCGAAGGGCCGCGACACACTGCTCGGCCAACTCGGTGGCACCGTCGGTCTTCGACGCGAGCGCGACCAGCAGTCCTTCGCCTGCTGCCTGCAGGATGTCGTCCCACCGGTTGGCGCGCAGTACCGCAATGACGTCTTGGCCGATGTCGTTGCGGGTTGCCGCTCGAAGCGCGTGATCCCGGTCTGTTTCGTCGGCCATACCCCATCCTTCGCTCGTGACTACACCGCCGCTGCGGGCCAGTACTGCTTCCGCAGCTCGCCTTTGACGAGCTTACCGGTGGGTGTGCGTGGCAATTCAGAGACGAAGTCGACCGAACGCGGCGCCTTGTAGGCGGCGATGGATTCCTTGGTGAAAGCGATCAGCTCATCGGCGAGCTCGTCGGACGGTAGTCGGCCGTCGGCGAGCTGGACGCACGCCTTGGCGACCTCGCCGAGGTCGGGGTCGGGCACTCCGATCACCGCGACGTCGAACACGGCCGGGTGGTTGATGAGAACATTCTCTGCCTCCTGCGGGTAGATGTTGACCCCGCCGGAGATGATCATGAACGCCTTGCGGTCGGTCAGATACAGGTAGCCGTCGGCATCGACATACCCGACATCGCCTGTGGTGGACCAGTTCTCGTGCTCGGGGTGCTGAGATTTCCGTGTCTTCTCCGGATCGTTGTGGTACTGGAACGGCACCTCGTCGCGTTCGAAGTAGACCTGCCCGACCTCTCCGGTGGGCACTTCCTTGCCGTCCTCATCGCAGATGTGGATGACGCCGAGCAGCGGCTTGCCGACCGAGCCGGGATGGTCGAGCGCTTCCTGCGGTCCGATGAAGGTTGCGCCTGCCGCCTCGGTCGATGCGTAGTACTCGTGGATCACCGGACCCCACCACTCGATCATCGCCTGCTTCACCTCAACCGGGCACGGCGCTGCCGCGTGAACGGCCAGCTTCAAGCTGCCGACGTCGTACTTGGCGCGGATGTCGGCCGGAAGTTTCAGCATTCGGATGAACATGGTCGGGACCCACTGGCTGTGTGTCGCGTGGTACTTCTCGATCGCGGCCAGTGCGTCTTGCGGATCGAAGCGGTCGAGGAACACCACGGTTCCGCCGACCGAATTCGTCACGCCGCAATACCGCAGCGGTGCAGCGTGATACAGCGGCGCCGGGGACAAGTAGACCGCCGTCGGGTCGAAGCCGTACATCGGCGCGAAGATCGCGGTGTAGGCGTCGGGGATTTCATCGACCTGCCCCTGCGGCATCGGCGTCTTGATGCCCTTGGGCCGTCCGGTGGTTCCCGAGGAGTAGAGCATGTCGGTACCGCGTGGCTGATCGGTGCGTGACGCGTCGGACGCAGCAGCGAGCGCAGTCTCGTAGGAGTCGAAGCCCGGGATCTCGCCGCCCCAGGAGAGTCGATGCCCGGGCCGCTTCAGCGCATCGATCTCTGCGGAGTCGGCGACGGCGTCGGACACCGACGCGCCGGCGAACAGCACCTGAGCGTTGCAGTCGGCGAGGATGTAGTTGGTCTCCGCGGCGGTCAGGTGGTGGTTGATTGCCGTCACGTACAGTCCGCTGCGCAGCGCGGCCCAGTACACCTCGAACATGTGCAGGTCGTTCGCCGACACCATCGCGATGCAGTCGCCCGGCCGGAGTCCCAGTGACTCAAGGTGATTCGCCAGGCGCGTGGAGTTCTGGTCGAGCTCGGCGTACGTGAGCTGTTCTCCGGTGGCGGCGCGGATCACGGCGGGCTTGTCCGGGGTGGACTTGGCGAAGACTCCAGGAAACACGGCAGTCTCTCCTCTGCAGGTCAGGAATGCATGTGATGGCAGCCGAGCGAGCGCTCGGACGTGCTCGGCATCACAGTACCTGACGCGCCGCCAACGTCAGTGTCGGGCGAGGAAACGATCCATCGTGCGCTCGGCGAGTGCGGTGATCGTGAGGGACGGGTTGACGAGCCCGACGGCGCCGGGGCAGAACGAACCGTCGACCACATAGAGGTCGTCGTAGCCCTTGACCCCGCCGTCGGCTGTGGCCGCTTGCCCGATGACGACGCCACCCAGCCCGTGGAAGGTACTACCGGAACCGAATCCGAAACTGCGCGAGTACAGCGGAATGCCGTTCTGCGGGAAGCCGTATCGGGTTTCGGTGCGTTCGTGGAAGTGCTGGGCGAACGCGGCCCCGCGCCGATCGAGGACGCTCGTTCCCTCGGGATACGGATAGTTGAGCTGGGTGCCCCTGGTGGCGTGGTCGTAGTCGATGGTGCCGCGTTCGTCGGTGTGTACCTGAATGAGATGTGTGGTTGCGGTGCCACCGAGGGGAGACGGGAAAGGACTCGCCTGGTAGACGATCGCTGCGGGGCCGCCGGGCAGGCGGTCCTCCCGAAGCCGGCTGTAGCCGGGTCCGCCCTGGATCGGACCGTACTGCTCGCGCAGTGCGGTCCGCACGATGAGGAAGTCGCCGTTGCCGCCGAACCCGTCACCGATCCTCGGCGACAGTCGGGGCAGGGTTCCGTGCGCGCGGGCGCGGACCAGCAACGACGTCGTGTGATACGAGCCGGCCGCGAGGAACAGGTGGTCGGCCTCGGCGGTGACGATCCGGAGCGTGCGGTGCTTGTCGTCGATCACCCGGGCCCGCACGACGAATCCCCGTCGGCGGCTGCGTGGTCGGATCTCGAAGACCTCGTGCATCGGCTTGATGGTGACGTTGCCCGTGGCCTCGGCGGCCGGCAGGTAGTTGTGGTCGACCGAGTTCTTGGCCCCGCTGTTCACGCCGTAGGAGAGGTCGCCGATGCTGACGCCTGGCCGGACGCGCCCGGAGAGTTCCTTGCGGACGAGGTCCCAGTTGATGGAGTAGTCGATGAAGCTCGGCCGGACTCCGTAACGTGCGACCGTCCGCAACCACGATCGGGCGCCGACGTAGTTGGGGTGGGCGAGGATGTCCGGTGGCAGCGGTGTCGCGTTGAGCATGCGCCGAGCGCGCGGATAGTAGGTCCGCGCGAGACCGTCGTAGTCGGTGCCGCCGGGGAACAGCATCTCGAAATCGGGTTTGTCGGGCTGAGCCGAAAAGGCGCCGAACACAAGAGATCCGCCGCCCACGCCCGCGCCGTAGACGGACTCGATGCCGTTGCCCTTGATCGCATCCAGGACGCCCGGGTAACGCTCGACCGGGACCTGCAACGAGCTGGAGATGCCTGCGGTGTCGGAGAACCAGGCGGCTCGGCGGTCGGGCCGATCGAAAGTGGCAAAGGTGTTGCCGTCTGGACGAATCGGCCAGCGTCGTCCGCGTTCGAATACCGTTGTCCGAAAGCCTGCCTGTCCAAGGCGAAGTGCCGCGACGGCACCGCCGAATCCGCTGCCGATGACGATCGCGGTGCCGCGTTCGGCGGCGGCCGTGGCGCCGGCTCCGCGTCCGATAGCTGCCGTGGCGGCGGTGATTGCGCCCGCAGCGGCAGCTCCTTTGAGCAGCGAGCGCCGTGTGAGCAGGAAGTGTTCAGGCCGATCGGGTGCGTCCACGACAGCTAACTTAGGGTACCCTACCTGAAGGTTTGCTGAGAACGCTCAGGTACGCGCCGCCGCCTGGTCGTAGGTCGCCGAACGCGGTGCGCGCACCGACTCCTCGACCAGGTCGAGAACCGCGTGCAGATCATCGGTGGGACGTCCCGACGCGAGCCGGGTGATGAGTCCGTCGAGGACGAGGTCGAGGTAGTCCAGCAGCACGTCGGTGGGGACGTCCTCGCGCAGCCGCCCGGCTTCGCGACCGCGTTCGAGTCGGTCGAGGGTCGCCTTTTCCAGGTCGAGGGAGTGCGCAGTCCACGCATCCCGGAAGGCTGCGTCGGTCCGGAGTTTGCGGGCGATCTCCAGGCGGGTACCCAGCCAGTCGAAATCCTGTGGGCGGGCGAGCATGTCACGCATGACCTGCACGAGTCCCTGTTCGGCTGCGACGTCGGCCATCCGCTCGGCGTCCTCGCGCGCCAGGGCGAGAAAGAGCGCCTCTTTGTCCCGGAAGTGATGGAAGATCGCGCCGCGTGACATCCCGGTCGACTCTTCGATGCGCTTCACTGTCGCACCGTCGTAGCCGTACTCGGCGAAGCAGTGCCGCGCGCCGTCGAGAATCTCCCGACGACGCGCGGCCAGACGATCATCGCTGACCTTGGGCACCGACTTCTCCCCGGATCGTCGATCGCCTGATCACCGACATCATGATCAGCTCTTGATCATGTTGCGCAGCACGTACTGCAGGATGCCTCCGTTGCGGTAGTAATCGGCCTCGCCGGGGGTGTCGATGCGAACCTTGGCGTCGAACTCGATGACCGAGCCGTCCTCCTTGGTCGCGGTGACGTGCACGGTCTTCGGCGTCTTACCGTCGTTGAGTTCCTCGATGCCGCTGATGTCGAACACCTCGGTGCCGTCGAGACCCAGCGACGAGTAGGACTCGCCGTCCGGGAACTGCAGCGGGATCACACCCATGCCGATCAGGTTCGAGCGGTGGATGCGCTCGAAGGACTCGACGATGACGGCCTTCACGCCGAGCAGCATCGTGCCCTTGGCCGCCCAGTCACGCGACGAGCCCGATCCGTACTCCTTGCCACCGAGCACGACCAGCGGTGTGCCGGCCTCCTTGTAGTTCTGGCAGGCGTCGTAGATGAACGACTGCGGGCCGCCCTCCTGGGTGAAGTCGCGGGTGTAGCCGCCGGTCACACCGTCGAGCAGACGGTTCTGCAGACGGATGTTGGCGAAGGTGCCGCGGATCATCACCTCGTGGTTGCCACGCCGCGAACCCAGCGAGTTGTAGTCCTTGCGGGCCACACCCTTGGAATCGAGGTACTGCGCCGCCGGGGTGCCCGGCTTGATCGGACCGGCGGGGGAGATGTGGTCGGTGGTGACCGAATCGCCCAGCACCGCCATCACGCGCGCGCCTTTGATGTCGGACACCGGCGAGGGCTCCAGATCCATGTCGTCGAAGTACGGCGCCTTCGCGACGTAGGTCGAGTCGTCGTCCCAGTCGAAGGTCTTGCCCTCCGGCGTCGGCAGGCTCTGCCAGCGCTCGTCTCCGGCGAAGACGTCCTTGTAGGAGTCGGCGAACATCTCCTGGTTGATAGAACCGGCGATGACCTCCTCGATCTCCTTCGCCGTCGGCCAGATGTCCTTGAGGAAGACGTCGTTGCCCTCGGTGTCCTTGCCCAGCGGGTCGGTCTCGAAGTCGAAGTCCATCGTTCCCGCGATGGCGTACGCGATGACCAGCGGCGGCGAGGCGAGATAGTTCATCTTGACGTCGGGGGAGATGCGACCCTCGAAGTTGCGGTTGCCCGACAGCACCGCGGTGGCGGTGAGGTCGTTGTCGTTGATGGCCTTGGAGATGGCCTCGGGCAGCGGTCCGGTGTTACCGATGCAGGTGGTACAGCCGTAGCCACCGAGGAAGAAGCCCAGCTTCTCCAGGTAGGGCCACACGCCGGCCTTCTCGTAGTAGTCGTTGACCACCTGCGAGCCCGGCGCCATGTTGGTCTTCACCCACGGCTTGCTCGACAGGCCCTTCTCGACGGCCTTCTTGGCCAGCAGGGCCGCGCCCAGCATGACCGACGGGTTGGAGGTGTTGGTGCAGGAGGTGATGCCTGCGACCACCACGGCGCCGTGGTCGAGGATGAACTCGCCGCGTTCTTCGTCGAGCACCTTGATCGGCTTCGTCGGACGGCCCTCTGCGCCGTTGGCGGCCGAATGCACCACCACGGCGTCCTCCTCGGCGAAGGACAGCGTGGCCGGATCCGATGCCGGGAAGGACTCCTCCACGGCCTCGTCGACGTTGGTGTGCTGCGGGGTGTTGCCCTCTTCCACGTAGTTGTGGATGTCCTTGCGGAACGCGGTCTTGGCGTCGGACAGTTCGATGCGGTCCTGCGGACGCTTCGGTCCGGCGATCGACGGAACAACCGAACCGAGGTCGAGTTCGAGGTATTCGGAGAAGACCGGCTCGCGCTCGGGGTCGTGCCACATGCCCTGTTCCTTGGCGTAGGCCTCGACGAGCGCGAGTTGCTCGTCGGGACGGCCGGTGAGGCGCAGGTAGTTGACGGTCTCCTCGTCGATCGGGAACATCGCTGCGGTGGAACCGAATTCGGGGCTCATGTTGCCCAGCGTGGCGCGGTTGGCAAGGGGGACCTCGGCCACACCTTCGCCGTAGAACTCGACGAACTTGCCGACGACGCCGTGCTTGCGCAGCATCTCGGTGACGGTGAGGACCACGTCGGTGGCGGTCACGCCGGGGCTGATCTGTCCGGTCAGCTTGAAGCCGACCACGCGCGGGATGAGCATCGAGATCGGCTGGCCGAGCATCGCGGCCTCGGCCTCGATACCGCCGACGCCCCAGCCCAGGACGCCGAGGCCGTTCTCCATCGTGGTGTGCGAGTCGGTGCCGACGCAGGTGTCGGGGTAGGCCTGGCCGTTACGCACCATGATCGAGCGCGCCAAGTGCTCGATGTTCACCTGGTGCACGATGCCGGTGCCCGGGGGGACGACCTTGAAGTCGTCGAAGGCGGTCTGGCCCCAACGCAGGAATTGGTAGCGCTCGCCGTTGCGCTCGTACTCGAGTTCGACGTTGCGCTCGAAGGCGTCGGCGCGGCCGAAGACGTCGAGGATGACCGAGTGGTCGATGACCAGTTCGGCCGGGGCCAGCGGGTTGACCTTGGTCGGGTCGCCACCGAGGCGGCCGACGGCCTCACGCATGGTGGCCAGGTCGACCACGCAGGGGACACCGGTGAAGTCCTGCATGATCACACGCGCCGGCGTGAACTGGATCTCGATGTCCGGCTCAGCCGTGGGATCCCAGTTGGCGATTGCCTCGATGTGTTCGGTGGTGATGTTCGCGCCGTCTTCGGTGCGCAACAGGTTCTCGGCGAGGACCTTCAATGAATAGGGGAGTTTTTCGGTTCCCTTGACGGCATTGAGCCGGAAGATCTCGTAACTCTGGTCGCCGACCTCGAGGGTCCCGCGGGCGTCGAACGAATTGATACTCACGTCTGATCCACTCTCCTCTGGTGCCGACGGGCTGCGCCGGCGGTGCTCGAACTGTGCGGGTGGTTCAGGGATGAGCCACCCGCTCGATCTCGTCGGCGAACGCCGCCCGTTCGTCGACACTGACCATCACCGACGGGCTGCGCCGGTGTCACTCGTCCCCGGGACGCGTCGGCATTCCGTCGAGACGAGTGGCCGCGGAGGGCACCGCGGCGATACATCCATGTTAACAGTACGAGCGTACTGCTAACAAGTTGTTGCGACACGACACGCCCCATCGACACGCCCGCCCCGAGTACTTCGAGCGGAATGCGCCAGCCCACTTCATTCTGTCGTACGGTGCTTGACTAGGTTTGGCGAGGAGAGAAGTGTCCGCGTGAATTTAATGGCGGCGAAACGTTGACGTGAGGAACCCCCGATGAGTCCCGATCCGCAGGTGCCCGGTTCGCCGGGAACCGAGGCCGGAAGCAACGATGCGCCGACGATCCCAGGACTCACCGGCGTCGACATGGGTCAACTGGCCACCGACATCCGCGACGACCACGTGGCCGCGCCCGACAATCCCGATCAGGTGGCTGCTCTGCGCAAGGTCGTGGCCGATGCGAAGGCCAACGGCCACGACATCAGTCTCGTCGTGGTGAAGACGCAGCAGCCCACCTACACGATCTACCGCGACATCGCGACCACGCTGCAACCGGAGGTCGGCGGCACGGTGATCGTCCTCGGTCCCAACTCCGTCGGCAGTACCTCGCCCGAGTTCAGTCGGTTTGTCCAAGAACAGGCCACCAACAACCTCGATCTTCGCCAGCCCGCAGCCGCTGCCGGGCAGATGGTCGACCAGATGACTGCCCCGACCCTGGATTGGACGATCATCACGTTGGTGCTGATCGTCGTGGTCGGCGTCGGTGCGGTTCTCGGCAGGCTGAAGACCCTTCGTCGGCGGCGCAACGACGACGTGGTTTCGAACGCATTGGAGTCCGAGACCTTGGGAACTGCCGACGGTCGCTGACCACAGTTCAGGTTTCTGTTGTGGTGGCCGAGATGGACGCTGCGCCCCTACCGCATGCGTCCGACGCGTAACGCGTGCACCTGTCCGACCGTCGCTGAGTGTTGCGAAGTTGAGACCTTCCGGTCGGGTGGCCCTTTTGGCCAGTTCACGGCATTTTCGCAGGTAATCACGTGAATGTAATTCACGATTGCGCTTTTCCGATGTGTCTGATGTGACGTACGGTTCTGATGTCACATGTGATGCAGAAGTCGCTTTCAGGGTCTCATGTGCTGCATGGTGCAGTAGATGACCACCGTGGCGGGGGATGGTTCGCATCCGGCAACGAACGAGTGCGGGATGGCTCATCCCGAACAGATCGGCAAGGAGTTCTCAGTGACGCGAGGTACAACCGGTGCGGGCCACCGGGCGTCGTGGCCGGCGCGCCTGGGGGCACTGATGGCCGCAGGTCTGCTAGGGGTCGTCGGCGTCGGTGGCGCGATGGGGGCGCCCGGTGCGAGCCGCCCGGCATCTCCGGTGTCGGGACTCATCAATCAGCTCGCGCAGGTGAACCAGAACATTGCCGACCTCGACGACGCGCTCGCCGTGCGGCAAGAGTTCGTGAATCGGTCGCTCGTCGACTACCAGAACTCGGTGGCCGCTCAGCGGCTGGCCACAGTCGCCGCGCAAGGCGCCCAGCGTGCGCTGCGCGACTCGGGCCGCGCAGTGGTCGCCGCTCAGCGCGAGTTCGACCACTTTGTCCGGCAGGCCTATCGTCAGGGCGGCGAACAGGGCTCGATGGCCAACTACGCGTCATCGCCCGACCCGCAGTCGATACTCGACCGGATGACGTTGCTCGATCAGATCAGCGAGCAGCATCAGGGCACCATCCGCCGCCTTCAGGTGGCCCGCAATCAGCAGGCGAACCGCGTCGCGGCCGCCGAGGCGACGAAACGTCAGGCGGCCTTCGCGGCAACGAGCGCCG
>NZ_JBEXMX010000034.1:0-55620 GCF_040610755.1 Gordonia sp. NPDC003585
TGGCCGTCGGCCGGGCGACTGCGCCCGAGCCGGAGGAGTCGTCGGAGATCGTCGCGTTCCGCGGCGAGCGACAGGCCGGCATCGTGACCGCGGCCCAGGATCGTCTGCATTTCGCCAGTTTCGACGTCGTGACCGAGTCGCGTGACGATCTGGTGGCCATGCTCAAAGCGTGGACGGTTGCCGCGGAGCGGATGACGCGCGGCGAAGAGACCGTCGAGAACGGCGCGACCGGGTTGGGCAACTACGTCCCACCCGCCGACACCGGTGAGGCGCTGGGACTCTCGCCGTCAAAGCTCACCCTGACCATCGGATTCGGTCCCGGACTGTTCGGACCCACCGCAGCATTTCCCGGCCGCGGCGACCGATTCGGTCTCGCCGACCGGAAACCGGCTGTGCTGCAGGACCTTCCCATCTTCGCTGCCGAGCGCATCGATCCGCTGCGCTCCTACGGCGACATCTGCGTGCAGGCCTGCGCCGACGACCCGCAAGTCGCCGTCCACGCGATCCGCAACCTCGCCCGAATGGGTTTCGGGGTGGTGGCCGTGCGATGGTCGCAGCTCGGCTTCGGTCGCACCGCCTCCACCACGCAGGCCCAGGAGACCCCGCGAAACATGTTCGGGTTCAAGGACGGCACCGCGAACCTGCGCGCGGAGGACACCGACCTGCTCGACCGCTGGGTGTGGGTGGACGCCGCCGACAATCCGCCGGGAGCCCAATGGATGACTGGCGGCAGCTATCTGGTTGCCCGTCGTATCCGGATGGACATCGAGCCGTGGGACCGCGCCAACCTCCTTGAGCAGGAGCAGATCATCGGCCGAGAGAAGAACAGCGGCGCACCGTTGGGCCAGAAGAAGGAATTCGACACCCCCGACTTCCAGATCACCTCCTACGGCGCACCCATGATCCCGCGCAATGCCCATGTGCGCCTGGCACATCCGGACAACCTCGGCGGTGTGCAGATCCTCCGGCGCGGATACAACTTCACCGACGGTTCCGACGGATTCGGCCACCTCGACGCCGGTTTGTTCTTCATCGCCTTCAACCGGGACCCGCAGACCCAGTTCATCCCGATGCAGCAAGAACTTTCACGACGCGACGCCATGACCGAATACCTGATCCCCAACGGCTCATCGATCTTCGCGGTTCCGCCCGGACTGGCCGACGGCGAGTGGTGGGGTCAGGGGTTGTTCGAGTCTTAGGGAATCAGTGCGGACCCAGCCAGCGTCGCAAGGATCCAACGGACTGTGTCACCTCACGGTAAGTTGCGTCGAGCTCCCAGGGACGCTCGGGCGCAGCGGACATCTGACCCGACCACAGTCGATAGATCGAAGACGGCGTGCGCTCGAACCAACCCTCACAGAGTTCGTTCATCGAAACGATGAGCGTCACATCTTCGGCAAACTGCATTGCACGGTACCCCCCGCAGACCCAGTACAGGTCCTTTCGACAACCTAGCGTGTGGGCGCGCATATCCAAGAACCGATGCTCGATCCACGCTGATCCCCAGTACCCCCGCGGAAGGACGCCGTACGGCGTAAACCTCGATTCAAAGTTCGTCAATGACCCATCGTGCTTCTGGTCGGCCGTGACGGTTACACAGAATCCAATCCCCGGCCTCATCAGATTGTTCAAGCAGAGCGACAATGCGGTGGTTCCGATCAGCAGGTCGTCGGCATCAAGGTTCCTCAAGAACTCAGACCTGGACATGAGCACCGCGCAGTTTCTACCGAATGCGGCTCCGCGGGACCTATCTCCGCGTCTAACCTTCACTCGCGAATCTGACGTGGACTCCAGCGGGTGCTGCACCCCCGGTCCGTCAAAGTAAACGCACCATTCCCAATTTACATCGATCTGTTCTTGGAGTGATTGATAGGTGCTCATCAGGTGATCGGTCCGCGAAGGGTCAACCGTTGTTATCACGGCGATCTCAGGTGAGCTCATTACCGACCTCCCGATCCCCTGCGTGTTATCAACCAATGCACGAATAGTATTGTCGGAACCGCCAAGACCATCCAGACGATGCTCCACAGCGCCCCGTTCCATGCACCTGAAGGAGTTGATATCGCGGCCAGAGCGTAAGTGATCGATGGAAGACCGATTAATGCCGAAATCACGGATATGAGCCAGTCACGCTTTGCCCGCTCGAGTTCTCGAGCCCGAGATTCTTCCTGAACCAATGCATTTCGCGCCTCGACACGCTCACGCAAAGCCTGCTCATGGGCCTCATGACGCCGATCGGCGGCAACAGTGATGATCTCGGACATCCTGCGGAGCTCCGCGTCGATATCGTCCAACAACTGCTGCGCATACAGCCGGCGTTGGATCTGCTGCAAGATTACAGTAGCGCGATTCCGCCTAGGGATGATGGTGAACCAGTTGTCGTTACGAAACTCGGCATATCGCTGCCCAAACCTCTCAACCTCCAAACGAAGCTCGGAAACGCCAGAGATCGTCATGTCATCGATGCGGCGCGTCTTCTCGAATGCGTCCCGTCCTAGCGCCACGAGGTCTTCGGACAAGAGCTCGAGCAGGTGAGTCTGGCGGGAACCCAGAATGAGCAGGTCCACGAAACGCGTATGGCCCAAATTCCAGAATCCTCGAAACCGCACATCGTCCGGGCTTGGATCGACACAGATGAATGCCTGCCCGATCTCAGTGACGACACCCGTCCAATCCTTCGGACAGTCGACAGTAACCTCCTCGGCTGCCGAAAGCGTGTCGCCTGGCCATTGCATGCCCGGCGCAAGTCCATAAGCAAGGGCAAATGCCCACAGTTGCTGCGGCGACCAAGCAGTGTCGCCATACTGGACACCCAGCGCCGAAACCGCAGGCAGACGTGTCGCCACACCGGATACGGACACCGAAAGGGGCGCTCTGTCGTTGACGGGGTTCTGTTGCTGCAGCGGACGGGCGAACCTCACCCGTCCGCTGGCACCGATCGCCACCAGATCGATTCCGACCGCCGCATGCAACTCGACCTCTATTGCTCGCACCACGATCCCCATCGGATCGTAATAGCTCCGCTCCTCCACATCTCCGAAGGGATCGACCCAGGGTCGACGAAGATTCTGAGAGATCAGCATCAGTTGAGTCGCATCTGGCCGATCGACCGAAATGTGGGCGATGACGAAATCGTTTGCCTGCGCGTCACTGTCACATGTAAAGGTCAGCAATTCCAGCGCTATCACAGCCACGTTGCCGCGCGTATAGCCCGGCGCGTCCAGACGCTTGTACGCCCTCGCGGATCGATTACCGCTGTTCCTGTTCGCGGTGGCGTCAGCCAGTCGCCCGGGGAACCACTCCGCAGGATCTCCACCACCACCGATTCCATTGCGCTGCAACGCTCCAGCGTAGGGATGGTCCGCCCCGGGGTACGCGCCGGCAGACCATCCCTCTGGAACAAGTAGGTCGCCAACCCTCGTTGGGACCACCAGCGCAAAATGAACACACACCCATTCGGTGCTCGCATCCCCATCGTCGCCGTCGGCGATCGTCATGCGTACCTCCATACTCCCCAGGCCCGAGCCTTGCCGTCCCGAATCTGCCCCGCCGACAAAGACCCATACGCGTCTACCGCCGATCGGGTCAATCGCTCGTGACCGTCGCTCGCGGTCAACGGAGATACCATCAGTCTTCTCGACTAACGTCGACTAGCACCCCGTGCCAGGCGTCGGCGGTGTCGAGTGTCACGTCGGCGCTCTTGGCGCGTTCCTCGGCGGCTCGCACCTGGTCGATCAAGGCGAGGACACGACGGCGGGCGGTGTCTTCGACGCTGTCGCCGTCGGCCGTCACGGTGATCGTCAGGACCTGCGGATCGATCGTCTCGACCGGATAGGCCGCGGCGGTGAGCCGTTCGAGCACCTTTTGGGTGAGGGCGAGTGCCGGCGCGGTGGTGGCGATGCCGTCGAGCACCGATCCGCGCTGCTTCTCCGCCGCCTTGCGCTCCTCCCATTCGCGGATCTGTGTTTCGAGGTCGGAATGCGCACCCGACAGCACGCCCGGTGTCCGCCCGGTCACCTTCTGGGTGAAACTGCGTGCGACGTCGTCGATGTCGAACGGGGTATCCGGATCGTCGGCGGCGATCCGCGCGTGGAAGAGCACCTGCAGCAGCAGGTCTCCCAATTCCTCGCGCAGTTCGTCCGGGTTGTCGAGTTCGATGGCGTCGAGGAGTTCGTAGACCTCCTCGAGGAGGTATCGGCGCAGTGATGCGTGGGTTTGCTGACTCTCCCACGGCCCGTTTCGGCGCAGGGTGTCCATCAGCGCGACGGCCTCGAGCAGCACGGCACCGGACACTCGCTCGGCGGCGATCACCTCCTCACCCCGAGCGATCCGGGTGCGTACGAGCGGGTGGGCCGGATCGGTGCTGACCAGCACGGCCACTGCGTCGGACCCGTCCGAGCCGGGTGGGGCGTCGACCGCGGGTTCCACGTGATCGAACTCCCAGAGCGTCGCGGCCGACACGTCCTCGGTGACCATCACCCGCCCGGACAGCAGGGTGCGGGCCCGGATCGGGATCAGGTCGGGGCGGCTGGGGTCCAGCAGAACCACGGTCATCTCGGCAGTGCGCCTTTCACTCGAACCCCCACGATCGATGCACGTCGGAATGTTTAAACCATACGTGCGGTCATTCGCAGGGCGCAGCGCCGCCACGCGGGTGGGCGACAAAGAACGTGTGTCGAGACGATTGGTGGTTGGGGTCCGCAGGTAGACCGAGTGGAGACTTCCCGGTCCGGGGCCGGTCGCCGAACACTTCGGATCAGCGACCCACCCGCCGTCTGCGGCGGCGATCATGGACGCGGGAAGAGGCTCGTCGTAGCGCAGGGGTGCGCGGTCGCTGCAGAAATCAGGGGAAGAAAACTCGTCCCCTACCTTTGGTGTCCTCCCCGCAGATTTTCTAGGAGACGACTTCGAACCCCGGGGAAGAAGTTCTTCCCCTATTTTCAGGGGCAGAGCGCTGCGGCGTTTGCCCAGGTCAGAGCGCTCGCCACCGAACTCTTCGAGTCAGCAGCGAACCGGTCAGACCACGGGAGCACACTGCCACCCCCGTCGGAAACTCTGTACCCCCTGGCCCCTCGGATGACTGAGAGCGGGCCCCTCAGGGTGGTCCGCCGGGAATATTCCGGAGGACGCTCCCCAGCGGCCCGATCCTGGTCACGGCGTCGAGGACCACGCCCCGACGAGAGGAGAAGGCTTCCCGCGTCACCGAAGAAAGTAGGGGAAGAAGACTCGTCCCCTACCCTTGGTGTCTTGCCCTATGAATTTCTAGGGGACGACTCCGAACCTCGCGGAAGAAACCACTTCCCCTACTTTCGGTGGGACAGCCGCAGCGGAGGCTCCACATAACCCCAGTTCAAGGAGGCCGAAAGCAGTACTCTTCGGATCAGTCGGCAGCGGGAGTCGGCTTGAGCTGCGTCAGGAAAGTCGTCAGGTAGACGATGAGCTCGTCGTCGCGCAAGCGTGCTGATCCCACGCCTCCGGTGCGTGGGATGGGCAGCGTCACAACGGATGTGGTCGCGCGGAAGGTGGCAGCCGGGTAGAGGCGCTTCAGGCGCACCTGCTCGCTGTCGAGCAGCGGCAGCGGCGAGATCTTCATTCCTGTTCCGGCCAAGCCGATCTCGGTGACGCCACGCTCGCGACAACGCAACCGCAGGCGCGCGATCGACGCCAATCGTGTTGTCTCGACCGGGGGCTCGCCGTAGCGGTCGGTGAGTTCGGCGATCACGCCGTCGACTGCGGCGTCGTCGGTGGCCGACGCGAGCTTGCGGTAGGCCTCGAGTCGTAGGCGGTCGGAGTCGACATACTCGACCGGAATGTGCGCGTCGACCGGCAGGTCGATGCGCACCTCCCCGGTTTCCTGGGTGGTCACTTCACGCCCGTCGGCGGCTGCGCGGTAGGCTTCCACGGCCTCCCCGACGAGCCGGACGTAGAGGTCGAAACCCACGCCCGCCACATGCCCGGACTGCTCCGCACCGAGCACATTACCGGCACCGCGAAGCTCGAGATCCTTGAGCGCCACCGCCATTCCGGCACCGAGCTCGTTGTTCTGCGCGATCGTCGCAAGGCGGTCGTAAGCCGTCTCGGTCAATGGCCGCTCAGGGCTGTACAGCAGGTAGGCATACCCGCGTTCGCGGCTGCGGCCCACACGGCCACGCAACTGGTGCAACTGGGAGAGCCCGAGGTTCTCCGCACGGTCGACGATCAGCGTGTTGGCATTCGAGATGTCCAGGCCGGTCTCGATGATCGTGGTACACACCAGCACGTCGAACTCGCGATTCCAGAACCCCGACACCGTTCGTTCCAGCTGATCCTCGTTCATCTGACCATGCGCGACAACAACCTTCGCCTCCGGAACCATCGCGGAGATGTCGCGCGCGGTCTTGTCGATGGTCGACACCCGGTTGTGCACGTAGAAGACCTGGCCGTCACGCAGGAGTTCGCGCCGGATGGCGGCGGCGACCTGCTTCGGCGCGTAGGCGCCGACATAGGTGAGGACGGGATGACGTTCCTCCGGCGGGGTGAGGATCGTCGACATCTCCCGGATCCCGGCCATCGACATCTCCAGTGTGCGCGGGATCGGCGTCGCCGACATCGTCAGCACATCCACATGCGTCCGAAGGGATTTGATGTGTTCCTTGTGTTCGACGCCGAAGCGCTGCTCCTCGTCGACGATCACCAGACCCAGATCTTTCCAGGTGACGCCGGTCTGCAGCAGGCGGTGGGTGCCGATCACGATGTCCACCTCACCGCTCGCCATCGCGCCGATGACCTCTTTGGACTCTTTGGCGTCGGTGAACCGCGACAGGCCGCGAACCCGCACCGGGAACCCGGTCATCCGTTCGGAAAAGGTCTGAAGATGTTGTTGCGCAAGGATCGTCGTCGGGACCAGCACGGCAACCTGCTTGCCGTCCTGCACCGCCTTGAAAGCGGCGCGGACCGCGATCTCGGTCTTTCCGTAGCCGACGTCGCCGACGATCACCCGGTCCATCGGCACCGGTCGTTCCATGTCGGACTTGACCTCGGCGATGACGGTGAGCTGGTCGACGGTCTCGGTGAAGTCGAAGGCGTCTTCCATCTCCTGCTGCCAGGGGGTGTCGGGCCCGAACGCGTGACCGGGAGCGGCATGCCGCGCGGCGTAGAGTTGCACGAGCTCGCCGGCGATCTCACGGACCGCCTTGCGCGCCTTGCGCTTTGTGTTCTGCCAGTCCGATCCGCCCAGTTTGGACAGCGACGGCTGCTCGCCGCCGACGTAGCGGGAGAGCTGGTCGAGGGCATCCATCGGGACATACAATCGGTCGCCCGGCTGGCCACGCTTCGACGGTGAGTACTCGAGCACCAGGTACTCCCGCCGCGCACCCGACACCGTGCGCTCGATCATCTCGACGAATTTGCCGATGCCGTGCTGGTCGTGGACGACGAGATCGCCTGCGGTCAGCGCCAGCGGATCGACCTGGTTGCGACGCTTGGCCGGAAGTCGGCGCCCGTCACGGACATTCGCGACCCGGGTGCCGGTGAGATCGGATTCGGTGACGATGACCAACCCGGCGTCGGGACACACCAGCCCCTGACGCAAGGTGCCGCCGAACACCGTCACCTCGCCCGGCTGGGGCCGGTACCCGGGTTCGGCAAGCACGTGCGGAACTTCGGCGTCGGCCAGCCGCTCGCCGACGCGCTGGGCAGTTCCCTTGCCCGCCACCACGATCGCTGCCGTCTTACCACCCGTCACATGCGCGCGCAGTTGTGCGAACACCGCGGCGATCTCGTCGTTGTTGCCGCGTGGAGCCGGGCCCGCCGCGAGATCGAGCTCCACCTCGTCACCCGAGCCGGTGGACAGCGGACTCATCGTCCACCACGACCGCCCCGCCGCCAACGTGGACTCTTCCACCCCGTCGAGCGGCCGGTAGGCACTCGCCTGCAGATCCACTCCGAGGGTTTGCGACGAACGCCCGTCGATCGGGGCCGAGGCGCCCATCGCCGCAGCGGTCCACGACGCCTCGAGGAACTCTGCACCCGTCTTGGCCAGATCGGCTGCGCGCGTGCGCACCTTCTCGGGATCGAGGATCAGTACCCGCGTCCCGTCCGGCACCACTTCGGTGAGGAGTTGCATCTCACCGTCGACGAGTGCCGGGATGAGAGCTTCCATGCCGTTGACCGGAATACCCTCGGCCAGCTTGGTCAGCATCTCGGTGAGCGTCGGGTCACCCTCGGACTTCTCGGCGAGTTCGGCTGCCCGACTGCGTATCTGGTGGGTCAGGAGCAACTCGCGGCACGGGTGGACGATCACTGTGGACGCGTCGACCTCGGGCTGGCTGCGCTGGTCGGCCACGGAGAACGCGCGCATCTCGGTGATCTCGTCGCCCCAGAACTCGACGCGCACCGGGAAGTCGGCGGTGGTGCCGAAGACGTCGAGGATGCCGCCGCGTACCGCGAACTCGCCGCGGCGGCCGACCATGTCGACCCGCTCGTAAGCCATCTCGACCAGGTCGACGAGCAAGCGGTCGAAGTCGATCTCGAGACCCTCACGGAGAGTGATCGTGGTGACGTCACCAAGTCCCGGTGCCATCGGCTGCACCAGCGAGCGCACCGTGGTGACCACGACTGCGAGCGGGCGATCGCCGGGATCGGCGAGCCGATGGAGAACTGCGAGTCGCTGGCCGACGGTGTCGGCGCTGGGCGACAGCCGCTCATGCGGGAGCGTCTCCCAGGAGGGGAACTGGGCGACCGCTTCGGGGTCGTCGAGCAGCTCGCCGAGTTCGGCGGTCAGGTCGTCGGCCTCCCGTCCGTTCGCGGAGACGACGAGGAGCGGGGCCGCTGAATCCTTGGCCAGGCAGGACACCACGAACGGTCGTGCGGCGTCGGGAGCGGTGATGTCGAGGCGGCGTTCGTCGCGTCGTGCGACGAGTCCGTGGATCGCCGTGTCGGCGCAGGCAAGTTCTGAAAGCCCGACGAGGGCGCGCGGAGTCGACACTCCAGCAATTGTAGGTGGGACGCCGGGACGGCCACGATCACCCCGGCCACCTGTGGAAACAAACCGGACCGCAGTTCTGTTTAGTAAGATATGTCCATGTCAGAGCCCACCGACGCCCCCCAGTCGGATCGCATCCCCGCGTTGTTCCTCAGCCACGGCGCCCCGCCGCTGGTCGACAGCGAGATATGGGTCGAGCAACTTGCCGGCCTCTCCGCAGACCTCCCGCGCCCGACCGCGATCCTCGTCGTGTCCGCGCACTGGGAAGCCGCACCACTGACCATCGGGTCCACCGACCCGCACACCCCGCTGACCTACGACTTCTGGGGCTTCCCGGACCGCTTCTACGAGACCACTTACTGGTCACCCGGCGCCCCGGAGCTCGCCCGACGCGTCGCGGCGTTGATGCCCGACGGCGAGCCCGTCGCGCACGCCCCGAATCGCCGGCTCGACCACGGTGCCTACGTCCCGCTCACCGTCATGTACCCGGACGCCGAGATTCCGGTTCTCCAGATCTCCCTACCGACACTCGACCCGGAGCGACTTCTCGACCTCGGCCGTCGACTGGCGCCGCTGCGCGCCGAGGGCGTGCTGATCATCGGGTCCGGGTTCACCACGCACGGACTTCCCTACCTCACCGATCCGCGGCCCGACGCGACACCTCCGACGTGGTCCGCCGAATTCGACGCCTGGGCACACGAACGTTTCACCGCCGGAGATGTGGAGTCGCTCATCGACTTTCGCATCAAGGCCCCGGGAATGCCGTACGCCCACCCGACCATCGAGCACTTCTCACCGCTGTTCGTCACCCTCGGCGCGAGTACGGACCCAGAACAACGCCCGGACCAGGTGATCGACGGCTTCTGGATGGGGTTGGCCAAACGGAGTCTTGTACTGACGTAGCGCGCTAGAACGTCGTGGCAATCGCCACCGCGAGTCCACTCACGCAGACCGCGCATCCGATGACTGCCCCTACTCCGAACTGGCGTTGCTTGCCGGGGGCAATTGCGCACGCTGCCGCAACCAGCGCGAACGCTACGATCACAAGGAAACCGACCACCCAGAGGTAGGTCACCGCGATCACTGCCGCACCCAGTGCAACCATCGCCGCGAATGGTGTTGCGGGACCGAAGAATCGACCGCCCATGTTCAGTGCCACACCGGCAGCAACACGGAGGTCAGACCACCAACACACGCACCAACCGCGATTACCAATGCCCAGCGGACGGCGGTGGGGCGACGCGGTGCAGCGATTGCGCGCGCCACCACCAGCGCAACTGCCACGATGACGGACTGGGTTTCGACTGCCGAAGCTGCATGCACAAAGGCCGGGCGGACGTATTGGCCAACGATCTGGCGATCTGCTGGTCGGCCGCGCCGGCGACATCCGTTATGTCGGTGGTCGCACCCTTGAACGCGCCCGCGAGCTGACCGAAGGTCGCTGTCGAGTAACCACTTCGGAAGCCGGCCGCCAACTTGAGCGCACGCAACCGCGCAGCGCACTGCTGGATCTCGACGGCAGCCGATGTGAGTGACGATGGATCCACGACAAGATCTGACATGCGCTTCCCCCCTGGTTGTTTCGCGTCACGCTAACACCGGTTCAGCACTGTGGTCGACGACGATCCACAGGCGGCGCACCAAGTCACTCGTCGGAGGACCTGCGCTCCTTGGGTTCCACATAGTCGGGTCCCACCAGTTCGGGATTCGGGTCCAGGCGGGTCAGTCCGTTCCAGCACAGGTTGACAAGATGTGCTGCGACAACCTCTTTCGACGGTTCGCGGACATCAAGCCACCATTGCGCGGTGACCGACACCATGCCCACCAGCGCCTGCGCATACAGAGGTGCAAGCCCCGGCTCGAAGCCGCGGCGTTCGAAATCGCCGGCCAGGATGTGCTCGACCTGGCTGATGGCATCGTTCAAAAGGCTTGAGTACGTGGCTGTTTCGTCGGTCGACGCGGTGCTGTCGCCGCGAACCAGAATACGGAAGCCGTCGGTACGCTCCTCCATGTAGGTCAGCAACGCAAGCGCCACCTGTTGGATGCGGTACAGCGACCGGTTCTTCGTCAGCGACGACGTCACCATCTCGAGAAGGGTTTCCATCTCGCGGTCGACGACCACCGCGTACAGACCCTCTTTGCCACCGAAGTGCTCGTAGACGATCGGCTTGGACACACCGGCGCGCTGCGCGATCTCTTCGATGGACGTGCCCTCGAAGCCGCGTTCGGCGAACAATCCGCGGGCCACCTCGATCAGCTGCAGGCGACGCTGCGCACCGGTCATCCGGGCCCGCGGGGCGCGTCGCACCTCGGCGCCACCATCAGTGGGACGACTGACTGCCATGGCAACAGACTAGTACTCCGAAGGTTCTCCCAAGCGCTGCACTACGGTGTCAGACTGCACGGATGCTGAGCATCGAGGAGATTTCTGCCCGCCTGGAGATCACGCAGGCCTTGACCGACTACTCCACCGCCGTCGACGCACGACGGTTCGGTGACCTCGACCGGGTGTTCACCGCCGACGCACGCATCGACTACAGCGCGATGGGCGGAATCGTCGGTGACCTGGCCGAAGTGCAGGCGTGGCTGGGCGAGGTTCTGCCCGCCTTCACCGCCTACTGCCACTTGGTGGGCAATCACGACATAACGGTCGACGGCACTCGTGCACGGACGCGAACCCTGTGTCTCAATCCGATGCAGACCGACTCCTCGACGCATCTGTTGGGACTCTGGTACCGCGACGCGTGGATTCTGACCGACGACGGCTGGCGAATCACCGCCCGGTCGTTGGAGAAGTGCTTCGACGCCCGGGTCGCGTGACATTTCATCATCGCGAGTAAAAGCCGGGGGGCAGGCGGAATCGCCTGATCAGCAGGTCTACCGCAGTTCGCGCCGACAACAACGACGTCCAAAGAGCACCGCATGGCCGTTCGGTATGCGTAAGGTCAGATCCAAGCACCCCTGACGATGGGACGATCGTGCAGCTGTGGAACTACGTGTCCGACCATGCCGACAGGCTCACGTTCCTGACGTATCAACATGCGTCCTTGGCCTTTCAGACCGTTCTCGTCGGCACGCTCGTGGCCATAGCGATCGCGATCGGCGTCTATCGGTTGCCGCTGGTGTCGTCGCTGACACTCACCACGAGTCGCATCGCGCTGACGATTCCCTCGCTCGCCTTACTGGCGCTGCTGATCGTCCCGTTCGGGCTCGGCGTGGTGCCGTCGTTCATCATGCTGGCTTTCTTCGCGGCGCTGCCGGTGATCGGTAACGCGGTCGTCGGACTACGTTCGGTGCCACCGGCGGTCGTCGAATCCGCGCGTGGCATCGGTCTTTCCAGATTCCGCATCTTGTTCACCGTCGAACTTCCCATCGCCTGGCCGGTCATCCTCACCGGCATTCGGGTGTCCACCCAGATGATCGTCGGCGTCGCGGCGATCGTCGCCTACGTCCTCGGACCGGGACTCGGATCGTTGATCTTCAACGGGTTCTCGCGCCTCGGCGGCGCGAATGCCCTCGAAATGGCGCTCACCGGAACAATTCTCATCGTCATCATCGCACTCGTCTTCGACGCACTGCTGGTACTGCTCGGCCGCCTCACGATCTCAAAGGGACTGTCATGACCGACCTCACCGACCAACCGACCGCGCCGTCGGCCCAGCGCACGGTCACCGGGGCCGACATCCACCTCGACAAAATCGTCAAGCGGTACCGGGGACAGACCGAACCCGCGGTTCACCAGCTCGACCTCGACATCGAGGCCGGACATATCGTCGCCTTCGTCGGACCGTCAGGGTGCGGAAAGACCACGACGCTCAAGATGATCAACCGTCTCATCGAACCCACCGAGGGCCGGATCTTCATCGGGGGACGCGATGTCACCAAGGAGGATCCCGACAAGCTGCGCCAATCCATCGGTTACGTGATCCAGTCCGGTGGCCTGTTCCCGCATTGGTCGGTCGCCAAGAACATCGGCGCGATTCCGCGAGTCCTCAAGTGGGACAAGAAGAAGATCGCCGACCGCACCGACTACCTCCTCGATCTCGTCGGACTCGACGCCGCCACCTTTGCCGACCGTCTGCCCAAGGACATGTCCGGCGGCCAGCAGCAACGTGTCGGTGTCGCACGCGCTTTGGCCGCCGACCCGCCGGTCCTGCTGATGGACGAGCCGTTCAGCGCGGTCGACCCGATCACTCGGCTTCGGTTGCAGGACAGCCTGATCGCGATTCAGCACGAGCTGGCCAAGACCATCGTGATCGTCACCCACGACTTCGAAGAGGCGACCAAACTCGGCGACAAGGTCCTCATCCTCTCCGAGGGCGGCCACATCGAGCAGTACGCGACTCCCGAAGAGATCCTTGCCAATCCGGCGACGCCGTTCGTGGAGGACTTCATCGGGTCGGGTGCGACGCTGGCCCAGCTCACGCTGACCCGGGTGCGCGACGTCGCGCACGCCGACATCGTCACCGCCAAGGTCGGCGAGCCGGCCGGACAGGTGATAACGCGAGCGCGCGCCGCCGGACACACGTGGGTGGTCGTCGTCGACGAGCACGGGCGGCCACGCGCGTGGCCGTCGCTCGACGAACTCGCCTCCAAACCGGAGGTCTCCGACTACGTCGACGCGCGATTGCCGGTGGTCGCGCGGTCGTCGACCCTCAATGACGCACTCGACACCATGCTGGCCGCCAGCCAGGGCGGCGTGCTGGTCGCCGACGCGCAGGGCGCGGTGGTCGGAGCCCTCAACATCGACGCGGTCATGGACATCATCCGCGGGCAGCTCGCCGAAGCCCGCGCGCAGGAAGATTCCACGTCGTACGCCGAACACGCCGAGGGCACCGGCCCCATCGACGTCACCGAAGTGCTCGACGTACCCACCGAGACCGATCCCGACGGGTCCGCGCCGCGATGAAACAACGATTCAAGAGCACGCCCCTGGATGTGTGGCTGGAGCCGTTGGTCATTCTGGTGGTCGGCGTCGGCTACTTCATCTGGTACGCCACCACCGATTTCACCGAGGTCGAGGAGACCTCACTGGCCTGGGAAACGTTGCAGTCGACCATCTTCGACCACATCAAACTCACCCTCACCGCGACGCTCATCGTCATCGTGATCGCCATTCCGCTCGGCATCGCACTGACCCGGCCGTCGATGCGCCGGCTCAACCCGATCGTCGTCAACATCGCCAACGTCGGTCAGGCTGCTCCCGCCCTCGGCCTGCTGGTGCTGTTCACCTTCTGGCTCGGTACCGGCTTCAAGACCGCCGTCGTCGCGCTCGTGGTCTACGCCGTGCTGCCGATCCTGCAGAACACGATCGTCGGTCTGCGACAGGTCGATCCGCGGACCGTCGAAGCAGCCCGCGGCATCGGCTACTCGGGTTTGCGCACCCTGGTCCAGGTGGAATTGCCCCTCGCGGTTCCGGTGATTCTCAACGGGGTGCGCACGGCGCTGGTGATCCTGGTCGGCACGGCGACGCTGTCCGTCTTCATCGGCGCCACCAGCCTCGGCACGCTGATCAACACCGGGATCACCCTCTTCTTACCCAAACTCCTTGTGTCCGGGGCGATCCTGGTGGCCCTCCTCGCGATGATCATCGACTGGCTCGGCCGACTGTTCGAATTGGCCGCGACCCCGCGAGGTGTGCGATGAGACCACGCCGCCTGCTCACCCTGGCCATCAGCATCCTGGCCACGATTGCGCTGCTGGCCGGTTGCGGGCTGGTCAGTTCGTCGGGCACGTTCCAGAGCGCCGCACTGCCGGACGGTGCGCGCCCGCTCGACGGCGCCGACATCGTCGTCACGTCGAAGAGCTTCACCGAGGGCGTCATCCTGGGCAAGATCACCGCAACCTACCTTGCGGCCGCCGGCGCCAACATCACCGACCTGACCGGCGCGCCCGGGTCTGCGTCGTCGCGGCAGGCGATCCTCAACAACGACGCCGACATCGTGTGGGAGTACACCGGTACCGCGTGGCTGAACTATCACAACCAGACCGAGACAATCGCAGATCCGCAGGAGTTGTGGCGAGAGGTCGCCGCGATCGAGGAGAGCGAACACGACCTCATCTGGATGGCGCCGGCCAACTTCAACGACACCTACGCTTTCGCTGCCGCCCCTGCCGTGCACAAACGACTGAACGTGCACACCATCTCCGACATCACCCGTCTCCCGGTGAAGGAACGCACCTTCTGCGTCGATGACGAGTTCTTCTCTCGGCCGGACGGTTTCGTGAAGATGCTCGCCGCCTACGGCATGCCGTACAACACCCCCGACGGTGTGCCCATCCAGAACGTCACGCGCATGGATGCCGGCGTGATCTACACCGCCACCGCCGACAGCGACCCCTGCAATTTCGGCGAGGTGTACACCACCGACGGCCGCGTCAAGAACCTCGGACTCGTCCTCCTCGAGGACGACAAGAAATTCTTCCTCCCCTACAGCGGCACCGCGGTGGTGCGTGGCGAGATCCTGCGTCAGTACCCACAGCTGCGCGGCCTCCTCGACACCATCTCCAAGCGCCTCACCAACGAGGTGATGCTCGACCTCAACGCCCGCGTCGACATCGACGGACAGGACCCCGCCGACGTCGCCTACGACTGGCTCGTGAGTCAGGGACTGGTCGTCGAGGACGACCCGGACGCGTGACTATGCCATTGCGTGATGGTACGTTGCCATTATGCAATGTCAGAGTTCGACGCTCTCGGACACCGAAGAAGTATCACGCCGTCTACTGACCTCCGCGGCGCGCCTCTCGCGTAACGCGATGACCGAGATCGACTGGAACGCGCCGATGGACCCCGCGCACTACGGGTGCAGCCCCGAGTGGTCGACGCTGTACGGAACCGCATATTGGGACGAGATGACCGAGCAGCAGCGTGTGACGCTGACCCGACACGAGTTCGCGTCGATCATGAGCATCGGCATCTGGTTCGAGATGTTGTTGCAGCAGTTGGTATTACGCGACCAGTACCTCGGCGACTACCATCGCGCCGAGTATCAGTTCGCGCTCACCGAGATCGCCGACGAATGCCGCCACTCGCTGATGTTCGCCAAGGCGACCGAGAAGATGGTCGGCACGTCCTATCGGCCACATCCGCGAATCGGCAAGGCCGCCAAACTCTTCGGCGCCACCGCGAAGGACGAGGTGGCCTACGCGGGCATCCTCGTCGCCGAGGAGATCCTCGACGTCTTCCAACGCGGATGCATGCGCGACGATCGAGTCCTCCCCTTCATCCGGACCGTCAACGAGATCCACGTCCTCGAAGAATCCCGGCATATGAAGTACGCCCGCGAGCAGGTGCGCGAGGCGATGGCGGCAGCCGGACCCCTCAAGCAGCGCTGGAGCGCGTATCACACCGCCGTCGCTGCGTCGTTCATCTTCACCAGCCTTGTTCGGCCACAAGCATATTCCGACGCCGGACTCGACAAGTACCGTGCCGTCGCCGAGATGCGTCGCAACCACCATTTCCAGTCGATGGTGCGCACCGGGTGCGCGCACCTGATGGCCTTCCTCGACGAGGTCGGACTCCTCACGCCGGCAGCCGCGAAGGTCTATCGCAAGGTGCACATGCTGTGAGCCCACCGCTCCTCACACCGCTCAGCCGGAAGGAGACGTCCGTCGACGCTGCGCCCGATCCCGCTGCACCGCGCGGATCTGCACCTCCGACAACGCGGGCACGGTGAAGGGGATCTGCTCACTGCCGGCGCGGATGCCGGGCAGTATCAGTTCGAGGTAGCGACGCCACACCCCGGGGACCGTCGGCTCGGTGACCTCGGCGACCGATGACAGCATCGTGAACAGGGCGAAGAAGTCGGTCGACGCGAGGTCGGGACGCAGCACACCTGCCGCCTGCGCACGATCGAAGACGAGTTGGATGCGCTCGTTCATCCCCGCCTTCACCTTCTCGATCTCCGGGTCGGTGTGGTCGATGCGCATGATGATCGCGGCCAAGCCACGGTCACCTGCGGTGATGGTGCCGAACCAGGTCATGAGGTTGACCACGCCGGCCCACGGATCCGGGTCCTCGAGGGCGCCGGCGACCTGCGCGCTCACCTGCTTGAGGTGCTCGACGAAGACCCCGACGATGAGTTCGTCGCGGTTCGCGAACCGCCGGTAGACCGTCCCGACGCCGACACCTGCCGCGGCTGCGACGTCGTCGAGTGAGACGTCGAGGCCGCGTTCGGCGAACAGTTCGCGCGCGGTTGCGATGATTCGCAGCCGGTTGCGCTCGGCGTCGGCGCGCAGCGGACGCTCGCGGGCATTCGACGTCGATCCGGTGGTCATGGTCACAGTCTAGCAATCGGAGGAATCATCTCCGCTTGTCCCCCGTTGGCTACTAAGAACCGGAGGAAACACCTCCGCCTGATCTCAGAATTGGAGGCGCGATGACGACCACCTACAACGAGCTCGACACCTCGTCGGCAGACGTCGAATCACCCGCCGACCGCCATCACCGGCTGCGCTGGGTGATTCTCGGTGTGCTCGCACTCGCACAGCTCATGGTCGTGCTCGACGCGACCATCGTGAACATCGCTCTTCCCCATGCGCAGGAGTCACTCGGCTTCGGAAACGAGGACCGGCAGTGGATCGTCACCGCCTACGCCCTTGCTTTCGGCAGCCTGCTGCTTCTCGGCGGCAGGTTGTCGGATCTGCTGGGCCGCAAGGTCACCTTCATCACCGGCCTCATCGGCTTCGCGGTGATGTCCGCGATCGGCGGCGCAGCAGTGAACTTCGAGATGCTGGTCGCCGCTCGTGCCGGCCAAGGCGTCTTCGGCGCCCTGCTCGCGCCTGCCGCGTTGTCGTTGCTGACGACCACCTTCACCGATCCCGCCGAGCGTGGGCGGGCGTTCGGCATCTTCGGCGCGATCGCCGGCGGTGGCGGCGCGCTGGGCCTCCTCCTCGGCGGCATGCTGACCGAATGGGCCGACTGGCGCTGGTGCCTCTACGTCAACCTGGTGATCGCCGCGATCGCCCTGGTCGGGGCCGTCCTGTTTCTCGGGTCGCATCGTTCCGAACACCGTCCGCGTCTGGACATCCCGGGCGTGGTGACCGTCTCGGTCGCGCTCTTCTCGATCGTCTACGGCTTCTCCAACGCCGAGACCAACGGCTGGGCCGACTGGGCGACGATCACCTGGCTGGTCGCCGGTGCAGCGCTTCTCGCGGTTTTCGTATGGCTGCAGGCCCGCACCGATCACGCGTTGTTGCCGCTGCGGGTGATCACCGACCGTACCCGGGCGGGCTCCTACCTCGTGGTGTTCATCGCCGGTATCGGCATGTTCGGGATCTTCCTGTTCCTCACCTACTACATGCAGCAGAACCTGATGTTCTCGCCGATCCGGACCGGTCTTGCGTTCCTGCCGATGATCGGCATGCTGATCGTGACCGCAACCACGTCGACAGGAGTTCTGTTGCCCCGCTTCGGTCCTCGCTGGTTGATGGCCGGCGGCATGATCGTGGCATCGCTCGGTATGGCCTACCTGACGCAGATCACCCCGACCAGCTCGTATGCGACGCACATCCTGCCCGCGCTGCTCATCCTCGGCGTCGGAATCGGCGCGTCGATGGCACCGGCCATGCAGGGTGCGATCTCGGGCGTGTCTTCCGAGGATGCGGGCGTGGCGTCGGCGACGGTCAACACGATGCAGCAGGTCGGCGGATCGATCGGCACCGCATTGCTGAGCACCATCGCCGCCAGCGCGGCGACCGCCTATGTGGCGGATAATGCTGCGCGCGTTGGCAATCCACAGCAACTGGCCGAGTTGGCTGCCGTGCACTCCTACACCACAGCATTCTGGGTGGCGGCCGCGGTCTTCGCTGTCGGCGGAGTCATCGCGGGACTGGTGGTGCGTAGCGGCAAGCTGCCGGTCGCGTCCGAAGAAGCAGTCGCCATGGCGCACTGAGGAATCGCGCGCCACATCGCAACACCGAGGACCCGGCATCGCCCCGTGCGATGCCGGGTCTTGTGTTGCTGCGCGACGGAATCGTCGACATTGCGTTTGCCGAGGTGGCGACGCAGGTCGCCACACTCTTCGAGTCAGCGTCCCTCCGTCGGCGTTGCCGACGACATGGAGGCGGGAAGATCGCGGTCGTCGTCGCAGAAACCGCATTCGTGGCCAGAAACCGCCGGTGTAGCCAGAAACCGCTGGTGCGCCTCGGGTTTCTGACCAGACACGCGGTTTCTGACATCGCGACACGCCGACGACGCATCGGTGGTGCCAACACCCACCGACGTCGTCGAGGCGGGAAGATCGGAGCCGTCCGAAGCGGTCGCCCTCAGGTGCCACCGAGGGAATATTGCCCTCGGAGACACGTCACGGCGACCGTTGCTACAGCGACTCGAAGGCGCGGCCGAGTTCGGTTGCGACGTCGATGATCCGGGCCTTGCGCACCTCTGGTTTGTCGATCTCGGCGGCCACATGACGGGCGATGAATCGCTTGATCTCGTCGTCGACCTGCCCGACGATGCGGATGATCTCGCCGCGCAGATTGTGCGATGCCACGCCGACCGTCACGTCGCGTGGCTTGGGTGGTTGCACTTCGATGCGTAGCTCGAGCGGCTCCGCGGCCCGCGCGGTCAGCGACAGTGCCACCTGGCCGTCGACGTCGTACTTGATGCGGTCGAGCTTGAGGTCGACGAGAAGTCGGATCGTCAGCGGGATCTCCACCGCGAACGTGATCAGCTCCCCCACGTCGCGAGTGATACGCGGCTCGTCGATGCGCACGCGTGCGAGCACCTTGGCGATGCCGCCGGGTCCGGAGGAGATGGGACCGACCTCGAAGGAATCACCGACTATGGACGCGAATGCCGACTCGACGCGCTCCTCGGTGACCGCAACCTCAAAGAACCGGCGTCCGAACTCCTCGTACGTCAATTGGGTCATATGGCCATCCTGCTGCCTGGTCAGGTCATCCGACCGGAAAACGGTGAGACCCGGGCGTGTTGGAATCTATGAGTAGAGGCTCGACCAGTACGACCAGAATCGCTGGCCGATCATCGCGATGATCACCAGAACCGCGACCGTGATGATCAGTGCGTGGTTGCGCGCCAGGAAGGCGACGAACCCGGAACGGCTGGTCAAGCCGCTGGCGTGCGCGTTGCGAACGCTGACGAAGACGAAGATCGGGATCATCATCGCCCAGACCACCATGCAGTACGGGCACAGGGCGTCGATGCTGTACAGGCTCTGCGAGATCAGCCAGCAGATGAAGATCATGCCGAGCGTCACCCCCACCTGCAGACCGGCCCAGAACCACCCCGCATAGCGAGCACCGGCGAAGATCCCGACACCGACGGTCATCACCACGGCGAAGGCCGCGATACCGATCAGCGGGTTGGGGAACCCGAACAGCGCCGCCTGCCACGTCTTCATCACCGATCCGCAGGACAACACCGGGTTGAAGCTGCACGACGGCACGTAGTCGGGGTTCTTCAACAGCTCGATGCGTTCGATCGTCAGGGTGAACGAGGCGATGAACGCGATCAGCCCTCCGACAGTCAGCGTCCACGCGACGATTCGAGTCCATGATTCGACCACGGACTCCGGGACGGACGCGTCGTCGAGTTCATCCTGTTGCGGCGCTGCAGCTTCTTGCACCACTACAGAATGAACCAGGCGCCTGAGACGTGACTATGGGAGTTGGTCCCTAATCGGTGGGCCGTGATCTGCCGGCGGGTCAAGCGACGGCGTTGGGCGCGGCGAGTTGCGGTCCGGCATGTTGGCCGAGGAGCCACCGGTGGTTCGCCTGCACTCGGTGACATTGCGACTGCTGAAGGTGGACTGGGGTTGGGTGCTGCGCGATCTCGAGTCCGGAAATCCCGACACCGATCGCTACCCGGTGCCGGCCTCAGCGATCGTGTGGATGACCTACCTGAGGCGCACGGCCACCTCGCGCCGGACGTCGATCTCGTTTGGGCGGCGACCGTCTACCTCACGCTGGTCAAGGCCGCTGCTGTGCCACTCGGAGCCGACGACTCCCTGGCCCGACGATCGGCCCGTGCCGTCGACACCTTCTTGCACGGGCTGGGCGATACCCCGGTTCGCTACTCATCGCAGAGGTCGGGGTAGTCGCGATCAGTTCAGAAGTGCCCACTCAGGACTTGCTTGGCTTACCGTTGCTCCCCCACCAGGACTCGAACCTAGAATGCCTGAACCAAAATCAGAAGTGTTGCCGATTACACCATGGGGGAATACTGCGGGCTCCAATTACTGCGGACACGATTGTGCCACAGCGTTGAGGAACCCCTCAGGTCAGTCCTTGGGACCACCTGCGACGTAGATGACCTGGCCGGAGACGAAGCCCGCGCCCTCGCTGACGAAGAACGACGCGGTGTGCGCGATGTCCTCGGGGACGCCGGTCCGGTTGACCGGGATCTGCGACGCGGCGGCTTTCTTGAAGTCCTCGAACGGCACGCCGACGCGGGCGGCGGTCGCGGCGGTCATCTCGGTCTCGATGAAGCCGGGGGCGATGGCGTTGGCGGTCACGCCAAACTTGCCGAGTTCGATCGCGAGGGTCTTGGTGAAGCCCTGCATGCCGGCCTTGGCGGCCGAGTAGTTGGCCTGGCCGCGGTTTCCGAGCGCCGAGGTGCTCGACAGGTTCACGATGCGACCCCACCCGGCGTCGACCATGTGCTTCTGAGCGGCCTTGGTCACATTGAAGGCACCACGCAGGTGGACCGCCAGGACGGTGTCCCAATCGGAGACCGTCATCTTGAAAAGCAGGTTGTCGCGGAGCACGCCGGCATTGTTGACCACCACCGTCGGGGCACCGAGCTGATCGAAGACGGTCACCACAGCGGCCTGCACCGAAGCTTCGTCGGCAACGTCGGCGCCGACGGCAATAGCCTTGCCACCTGCGTCGGTGATGGCCTTGACGGTGTCGGCGCACGCGTCGGCGTCGAGGTCGAGGACGGCGACCGCGAGTCCGTCGGACGCCAGGCGCTTGGCGACGGCCGCGCCGATTCCCCGGGCCGACCCGGTGACGATCGCGGTCTTCTGAGTGCTCATCGAATTACCTCCGTTGGTGACTGTGCTGTGGCGGCCCGACGGTCGACACGGCGAGTTCGTTTTGGTCCCCGGCCCCCTGATGCGGTAGGAATCGCCTCGGAACTAGACGATGATCACGCGCACGGGGTTGCGGTTCACCTTGTTTTCTATCAGGCGCCGAACTCGCCCGGTGCGTGCCTGCACAACGCACGCGGTGCGTAGGATCGCACCCGGTGCGGCAGAAAGGCGGACGAAGTCATGACGGCTACCACGTCACCCGTTGCCGTGATCGTTCTCGCTGCGGGCGCTGGCACCCGGATGAAATCCAAGACACCGAAGATCCTGCACACCATTGCGGGCCGGTCTCTGGTCGGTCACGTGCTGCACGCCGCAGCCGGAATCGGTCCCAGCGATGTCGTCGCCGTCGTCGGACATGAGGGCGACCGAGTGGCCAACGCGGTCGACACCGCCGTCGTCCATCTGGACCTGCCGTACGTCACCGCCTGGCAGCAGGCGCCGCTCGGCACCGGCGACGCGGCGCGGGTGGGGCTCGAGGCACTGCCCGCCGACTTCGACGGCATCGTCATCGTCACCGCGGCCGACGTTCCGCTTCTCGATGCCGACACGCTGCGCGGCCTCGTTGCCACACACACCGCGGGCGACAACCCGGCGGTCGTCACACTCACGTCGTTCATCGCCGACGAGCCGACCGGCTATGGGCGCATCATCCGCACCAACGACGGCTCCGTGCAGGCCATCGTCGAAGAGAAGGACGCCACCGACGCTCAGCGAGCGATCACCGAGGTGAACGCCGGCATCTACGCCTTCGACGTCAACACACTGCGGGCCGCACTGGCGCAATTGTCCACCGGTAACGCGCAGGGCGAGTTCTACCTGACCGATGTCGTGGAGATCGCACGTCGCGGCGGGCACCCGGTGCGCGCCTTTACCGTCACCGATCCGGTGGTGGTTGCCGGCTGCAACGACCGGGTGCAACTGGCCGACCTCGCCGCCGAATTCAATCGCCGCATCATCCGACGCCATCAGCTGGCCGGCGTCACCGTCGTCGATCCGGCGACCACCTGGATCGACGTCGACGTCACGATCGAGGCCGACGTGCGCATCGACCCGGGCACACAACTGCACGGCTACACGCGCATCGACACCGACGCGGTCATCGGCCCCGACACCACCCTCACCGACGTGTCAATCGGCAAGGGCGCCCACGTGATTCGCACCCACGGCAGTTCCGCGGTGATCGGCGACGGCGCATCGGTGGGCCCGTTCGCCTATCTACGTCCGGGCACCGAGCTCGGCGCCGACGGGAAGATCGGCACCTTCGTCGAAACCAAGAACGCCAGCATCGGCACCGGGAGCAAAGTGCCCCACCTGACCTACGTCGGCGACGCGACGATCGGCGAACAGTCGAACGTCGGCGCATCGAGTGTCTTCGTCAACTACGACGGTGTGACCAAGCATCACACCACAATCGGGTCCCACTGCCGTACCGGGTCTGACAACATGTTTGTCGCGCCGGTGAACGTCGGGGATGGGGCATACACCGGTGCGGGAACCGTCGTACGGCATGATGTCCCGCCGGGAGCCCTGGCTGTTTCGGCGGGCGAACAACGCAATATCGAAGACTGGGTGGTACGCAAGCGACCGGACACCCCGGCCGCCCGTGCCGCTCGCACAGCCAGACAGCAGCCAACCGAGTAGAAGAGTTTTCATGACCTGGACCACCGACAACCAGAAGAACCTCATGCTGTTCTCTGGTCGCGCCCATCCCGAACTGGCCGAAACCGTCGCCGACGAACTGGGCATCAAGGTCACCCCGCAGACCGCGCGTGACTTCGCCAACGGCGAGCTGTTCGTGCGGTTCGAGGAGTCCGTGCGCGGTTCGGATGCCTTTGTGCTGCAGAGCTGCCCGTTCCCGCTCAACCAATGGGTGATGGAAGCGCTGATCATGATCGACGCGCTCAAGCGCGGATCGGCCAAGCGCATCAGCGTGATCCTGCCGTTCTACCCGTACGCCCGCCAGGACAAGAAGCACCGCGGCCGCGAACCGATCTCGGCTCGCCTCATCGCCGATCTGCTCAAGACCGCCGGCGCCGACCGCATCATCACCGTCGACCTGCACACCGACCAGATCCAGGGCTTCTTCGACGGCCCGGTCGATCACATGCACGCGCTCGGCCAGCTGTCGGACTACGTGCGCGACAAGTACGGCACCGACAACATCGCGATCGTCTCCCCCGACTCGGGCCGTGTGCGTGTGGCCGAGAAGTGGGCCGACGCACTCGGCGGAGCCCCGGTCGCCTTCATTCACAAGACGCGCGACCCGATGGTCGCCAACCAGGTGGTCGCCCACCGCGTCGTCGGCGAGGTCGAAGGCCGCACCTGCGTCCTCATCGACGACATGATCGACACCGGCGGCACCATCGCGGGCGCGGTCAGCAAGCTCAAGGACGCCGGCGCCGGTGATGTCATCATCGCCACCACCCACGCCGTCTTCTCCGATCCGGCACCTGAGCGGCTCGCCAACTGCGGCGCAACCGAGGTCATCGCGACCGACACTCTCCCGATTCCCCCGGAGAAGCGCTTCGACAACCTCACCGTTCTGTCGATCGCGCCGCTGCTCGGCCAGACCATCCGCGAGGTCTTCGAGAACGGTTCGGTGACAAGCCTTTTCGACGGCGTCGCGTAGGGCCCACCACCATCTGGCACAACCCGCGCTGGTCGAGCCGCAACCGAGCCCCTAGGGCGAGGCGGCGTGTCGAGACCACTGGCGCGCCGACGTGATCTCGACACGGGTCCTCGCTTAGCGGCTCGGTCCCGGCTCGATCAGCGGTAGGGGCTCGATCGGCGTGAAGGTGGACCTGGCACCCGCTCGATCAGCGCGTTGAGTGCCGGCGGATGAGAATGGGTCGCATGGGGACACCGGCCACCTGGCGCGACTGGGCCGCGGTCGCAACACTCGGGCTCGGGGTCTTCACGATCACCACCACCGAGATCATGCCGATCGGGCTGCTCGCACCGATGGCCGACGACCTCGACGTGTCGGAGGGCATGATCGGGCTCACCGTGACGTTCTTCGCGGCCGTCGCCGCGATCGCCTCGCCGACACTGGCCACCGCGACCCGTCGGCTCGACCGCCGAGTCATCCTTCTGACCGTCCTCGCGATGTTCGCGGTCGGAAACGCGCTCACCGCACTTGCCGGCAACTACGTGCTGCTCGTCGCGGTGCGCGCGGTCATCGGGTGTGCGCTCGGCTTGATGTGGGCGATCGTCGCTGCGACCGCCGTCCTGCTGGTCCCTGCATCGGCATCGGTTCGTGCGACCACCATCGCGTTCTCCGGTGTGTCGATCGCATCGGTCGCCGGGATGCCGCTGGGCACTTTCGTCGGGCAGTCGTTGGGGTGGCGGGCGGCGTATTGGGGTCTGGCCGGGCTCAGCGCGATCGCCTTCGTCGCGCTCGCGGTGTTCATGCGTCCCACCGCGCCGGTCGGGAGCGTCTCGCTGCGCAAACTGCCCGCGGTGCTGCGCAATCGTGTACTCGCGTCGACGCTGGGTGTGACAGCTCTGGTGATCATCGGCGCCTACGCGGCATACACGTATGTCACACCGTTCATCGTCGACAGCATCGGCATCGACGACGATCTGGTCAGCGCCGTACTCCTCGCGATGGGTGCCGCCGGGGTGGCGGGCAACTTCGCGGCCGGCGCCTTCATGACCCGCGCGACGTCGTTGCGCTGGGCGCTGACCGGACTTGTCGGGTCGCTGGCCGGGGCACTGGCCCTGGTGTTGATCACCGCCCCGATCGCCGCGATCGCCATCGTCATGCTGCTGGCGTGGGCCGCGGCGTACGCGGCAATCCCGGTCGGCTTGCAGACCACCGTCTTCCGCGCCGCACCGCAGGCCCGCGAAGCTGCGACAACCCTGTACGCCACCACCTTCAACTCGTCGATCGCGATCGGGGCGCTCGTGGGTGCCATCGCCATCGACCGCGGTGGCCCGAGCACGCCGATCGCGGTGGGTGCGCTGTGTTGCGTGGCCGCCGCCCTGCTGACCATCACGCTGCCCGTACGACGCCCCGCCACGCATTAAGCTGTCCGGGTGAACGCGACGATCTATCACAACCCGAAGTGCTCGACCTCACGCAAGGCACTGCAGAAGCTGCTCGACGCCGGGATCGAACCGACGATCGTCAAGTATCTCGAGAAGCCCTACACCCGGGCCCAGCTCGAACGTCTCATCGCCGACGCCGGACTCACCGTTGCCCAAGCAGCACGCAAACGCGAGGCGCTCTACAAAGAACTCGAACTCGACTCGGCCACCGACGCGCAACTCCTCGCCGAGATGGTCGAGCACCCGATTCTGGTGGAGCGGCCCTTCGTGGTGACCGACAACGGCACCCGGCTCGCGCGTCCGATCGAGAAGCTCGACGAAATCATCTGAGCCTCAATATAAGTGAGGCCGGATGGTTCGGTGAACCATCCGGCCTCGAGGTCTTCGACGAGGGTCAGTCGATCAGCGGTCGGTTGTCGGAGTCCGGCACCTTGCCGAGCAGCATCATGATGCCGTCGATGAGCGGCCAGATGGCACCGAGGCCACAGGTCAGCCAGACAACGGCGATCTGGGCGATGCCGAGGCCGGTGTACCCGAGGTAGAACCGGCCGACGCCGAAGCTACCCAGGAAGATCTCGAGCAGGCCCGCGATCATCTTGGACTTGTCGGAGAACAGACCCGGGATCTGGCCTGCGGGGAACTGATTCGGGTTGTCCGCGGAGCGGACGATGGTCGAACTCTTCAGTTGGCCGGCCAGGGCCATCTGGTGAAGCTGTCCGACGTCGAGAGGACCTTGCTCCTGGCCCAGGACGTTGATGTAGTAGGCGCCGCTCGGGGGTGCACCGTAAACCGGCTGCTGGTAGCTCATGGGGCGAAATCATATGGGAAATCACCCGATTCCGATACTCGCCGACGTCATCCGATCGACTGAACACCGCCAACCTGCCGGCGGACCGGCAATGGACGCACGACGGCGGGAATCACGGCGCCGACGAGACCCCGGACGATGGCCTTGGTGAAGTCGAGATAGTCGAAGTAGTCGCGCCACACCACGATCCGGCCCTCCCGGACCTCGAAGCGCCCGCACACCCAGAACTGTAGGTGGACGCGGCCGATCCGGATCTCGTCGACCCGTTCGGTCAGCACCACCGGACCGTCGGCGCTCACGTTCACCATGCGGTAGTTGAAACCGACCCGACTGTTGCGCGCCATCGGCGCAAAGATCTTGCCGACCCTCTTCTTGCCGCGCACCGTCGGCATCGAGACGTTGGTGTAGTCGATGTCGTCGTCGACGACGCCCAGAGCGGCGTCGATGTCGTCGCGGGCGAGTCCATCGAGCAGAGCGGTCGTGATGTCGATCGGGGTCTGAGATGTCATGCCGGCGAGTATGCCGGTTGTCGCAGCGCCAACGGAAGGTCTGGGAACCCGACATGCAGCGATGTGACATCGACCGTCCCCGTCGACTATTCTGATTGCCGTTGTCTCGGCGAGGGTGACTGGGTGAAAGTCCTGGGTCACCGTTATCGGCGCGACCATCGCAGTTCTCCTCTCGGGCGTCTGAACCCGATGGCGTGAAGCTGGTTGTGTCCGCTCGTCGTGACCGACCCACCGCCGATATCGATCACGAGGAGATCATCATGGCCAACGACACCGCCAAGCTCGCGGTAACCACCCGCACCGAGAAGGGCAAGGGCGCCGCCCGCCGCGCACGCCGCGACGGCCTGGTCCCGGCCGTGCTGTACGGACACGGCACCGACCCGCAGCACCTGAACCTGCCGTCGCGTGAACTGGCCACGATCCTGCGTGCCAACGGCACCAACGCGATCATCGACCTCGACATCGAGGGCACCAGCCAGCTCGCCCTGACCAAGCAGATCGACGTTCACCCGATCCGCAGCTACATCGAGCATGTCGACCTGCTCGTGATCCGTCGTGGCGAGAAGGTCACCGTCGAGGTGACCATCGTGGTCGAGGGCGACGCCGCCAGCGGCACCCTCGTCGTCCAGGACGCCAACACCGTCGAGATCGAGGCCGACGCGCTGTCGATCCCGGAGCAGATCACCGTCAGCGTCGAAGATGTCGAGGCCGGCACCAGCTTCCACGCGTCGGATCTGGACCTGCCCGAGGGCGTTGCACTGGTGTCGGACCCCGAGACCCTCATCGTCGCGGTCAACGAGGCCCCGACCGCTGCCGATCTCGAGGAAGAGGCCGTGGAGGCCGGCGCCGAGGTGCCCACCGAGAGCGACGAGACCGAAGAGTCGGAGTAACCCGACCGCTGCTCCCTGAGTGGTGAAAATCCCAAGCAGTGAAACTCATTGTCGGACTGGGTAATCCCGGTCCCAAGTACGAGAAGACGAGGCACAACGTCGGCGCAATGGTCGCCGACGCCCTCGTCGCCTCGGCCGGCGAGCGGTGGAAGGTGCACAAGCGCTCCGGCGCCGACGTCGCCTCGACCACCCTCGCCGGACAGGCCGTACTCATCGCCAAACCCCGCACCTACATGAACACCGCGGGACGCCAGATCGGTCCGCTGGCGAGCTTCTATTCGGTGGCGCCCGAGGATCTGATCGTCGTGCACGACGAACTCGACATCGACTTCGGGGCTGTACGGCTCAAGCGCGGCGGTGGTGAAGGCGGCCACAATGGTCTGCGATCCATCAGTCAAGCCGTCGGCACGCGTGACTATCTCCGCGTCCGGCTCGGCATCGGGCGACCGCCGGGCCGACAGGATCCCGCCGACTTCGTGCTGAAACCCTTTCCGTCGGCAGCCCGCGCCGACGTCGAACTGTTGATCACCAACGGCTGCGACGCCGTGGAGTTGCTGATCGACAGTGGCCTCGAGGCCGCCCAGAACACCGTCCACGCATGGTGAGTGGGTTCTGCCCTCTCCCTGCGAAGCGCTGAGCTCGATGCCACGATTGGGTGGTGTCCGATGCGACGCTCAGCCTCGTCATCCTCGGGGTGACTGTTGCCCTGTTCATCTGGAACCGGCTGCCCGTCGGCATCGTGGCGATCAGTTCCGCGCTCGCGCTGTATTTCTTCGACCTCATCGACGTCGACACCCTCACCAGTGGCCTCGGCGCGTCGGTGATCGCGTTCATCGCGGCACTGTTCGTGGTCAGCGAAGGACTCGAGGCATCTGGCATCACCGGCTGGGTGGGTGGTCTGATGAGTCGCGCCGCCGGAACCTCACGGGCCCGGGTCATCGGCTCGATCATGCTGCTCGGCGCCATCCTCAGTGCCCTGATCACCGTGAACGGTGCAGCAGCCGCACTGGTGCCGGTGACCGCCGCGATCGCCCGACACGCGAGCATGTCGCCGTCGCGCGTCCTGATCCCGCTCGCCTACGCAGCGAGCGCCGGAGCGCTGCTCACCCTGTCCGGCAGCCCGGTCAACGTGATCATCGACGAGGCCGCGGGTGACTACACCGGAAACGGATTCGGCTTCTTCGAGTTCGCGCTGATCGGTGCGCCGCTGCTGGTGGTGACCGTCCTGGTGACCGTCGTGCTGGGCCACCGCTTGTTGCCGGTGCGCGAGTCGACGTCGTTGCCCGCCGATTTCCGCAACTACGTCGGCACCATCGTCGACCACTACGGACTCGACCAACTCGTCTACCGGCTGCGCGTGGAGGCCGGGTCGGCATCCGTCGGTCGGAGCACCCGGCAGGTGGTCGGCGACGCAGCGCTCACCCTGATCGCCACCGAGCAGGGGCCGCGCGTGGCCGACGACGTCGCGGAACTCGGTGATGGTGACGTGATCGTGGTGTCCGGGCCGGGCGCGATTGTCGAATCGCTGGCCCGCGAGGCATCACTGACCATCGAGGACGTTGCCGGGCGTCGCGGTGGCGGACGGTTGCTGGGCCGCGACGTCGGGATCAGCGAGGTGGTGGTGCCGCCGCGGTCGGAATGGATCGGCACGCAAGCATTTCCGGGCATGGTGCGGCCCGACGACGGTCTGCTCGTGCTGTCGATCCGACGACGCAACAAGGATGTCGGGGCCCGCGTCGTCGAACTCACCGAGGGCGACACCATGCTGGTCCACGGGCCGTGGACGGCGATCGACGCGCTCGCCGACGACCGTCGAGTGCTGGTGGTCGAATCCTCCGAGCAGGTACGACGGCAGGCGGCCGGCCTGGGTCGAACCGCACCGCGGGCGGCCGTCATCCTGGTCGCGATGATCGTGCTGCTCGCGACCGGGGTGGTGCCGCCGGTCGTCGCGGGACTCCTCGCGGCGGTGGCCATGGTGCTCTCGCGGGTGCTCACCTCCGAACACGCCTACCGGGCGATCTCCTGGCCGACGCTGGTGCTGATCGCCGCCCTCATTCCGATGTCGACGGCGGTATCCGACAGCGGTGGCGCCGACATGGTGGCGAAGCCGATCGTCGACCTGGTCGCCGACCACAGCCCCTACGTCCTGCTGCTGACGCTGTTCGTCCTCACTGCCGCGTTGGGCCAGTTCATCTCGAATGCGGCGACGGTGCTGATCGTGATTCCGATCGCGGTGTCGGCGGCCACCGATGTGGGCGTCGACCCACGCCCGGTGCTGATGCTGGTCTGTGTCGCCGCCGCGGCCGCATTCCTCACCCCCATCGGCACGCCCGCCAACATGATCGTGATGAACCCCGGCGGCTACCGCTTCGGCGACTACTGGCGGCTCGGCGCGGTCATCATGGTGTGCTGGCTGGCGATCTCGACCGTCCTGATCCCGCTGATCTGGCCGCTGTGAAGCCACGTCCGGCGTCGACCTGAGAGATCGCGAGTTGAGTTGGAGAATGCGAGTGCTACAGCACTCGCATTCTCCAACTCGGCACCGGTTGTGGCGAGTACCGGTCTCGCAGAGAATCCATGCCGCGCGCGTGGCGTCCCCAGTTCTGCCCGCCTCCATGACCGTCGGCACGCCGACGGAGTGAAGCCGATCCGAAGAGTTCGGTGACTAACTCTCTGACCTGGTGAAACGCGGCCTGCCCGGGGAGGTGCTCCGGACACTCTGTGTCCTGGTGGAGAATCTGTGTGGTGCAGCACACAGATGAGCCGACTCGGCACAGGGTGTGGCCTCATCCCGCGTCGAGCTGCGCGAATTCGAGTTGAGTTGGATGATGCCTCGAAGGGCAGGTGAACGGGCCACGTCAGCGAGCCACCGGACCACTGAAAGTAGGGGAAGGTTCTTCCCCTACTTTCTGCCCCTGCTTGTTGAGTCGTCCGCGAGAAAATTCGCGGGGAGGACTCCAGGGGTAGGGGACGAGTTTCTTCCCCTATTTTTCGTGGATCATCGTCGCCGCGTCGCGCTCCACGGCGCTCTTCCCGCCTCCACGATCGCCGACGATGTCGGCGGGCGGGTCGCTGATCTGGTCCTTTGACCCAGTTCGCTGCGATGTGACGCGACGCACGCGGGACCATGGGCTCACTCACGCCGCGTCGTGGACGGAATAGAATCGCGGGGAACAATTCTGCAAAGGGGCGGATGACTGTGGCGAAAATCGCGGCGAACACCGGACATCAGAATGTGGCGATGCTGGGCATCGGCGCCTGCCGACCGAGTCGGCTGGTGAGCAACCACGAGGTGTGCAAGGTGCTCGACTCCACCGACGAGTGGATCTTCGAGCGCAGCGGCATCCGCAATCGCCGCTGGATCTCCGGCGACGAGTCGGCACGGTCGATGGCCGCTACTGCCGCCGAACGGGCGATCGCCAACTCCGGCATCGACAAGGAGAAGATCGGTGCGCTGATCCTCGCCACCAACAGCTGGAAGACCAAGATCCCGCACGGCGGGCCGATCATCGCCTACGACATCGGGCTCAACGGCATTCCCGCCTACGACGTCGCGGCCGGGTGCGGCGGCTTCGGCTACGGGCTGGGGATCGCCGCGGACACCGTCCGCGCAGGTTCGGCGCAGTACGTGCTCGTCGTCGGGGTGGAGACGATGTCTGTGGTGATGGAACCCACCGACCGCAACACCGCATTCATCTTCGGCGACGGTGCGGGCGCGGTCGTCGTCGGGCCGAGCGAGGAGAACGGCATCTCCCCCACGGTGTGGGGATCCGACGGCGAGAACGCCGAGGCCATCGGCCAGAACTACGACATCCCCGAGTACATGGATCGCGCGCAGGAGTATCAGCACAAGGACCCCGCAACCGATCCCGTCGGCCGGATGGTGGTCACCATGCAGGGACCACGGGTGTTCCGTTGGGCGGCAATCACTTTGCCCAAGGCGTTGTCGTCGGTGCTCGACACCGCGGGCGTCGCGGTCAACGACATCGAAGTGTTTGTACCGCACCAGGCCAACGCCCGGATCAACGAGCTGATGAAGCAGAATCTCGGGCTCGCCGACGACATCCCGATGGCCAACGACATCGAGAACACCGGCAACACGTCGGCCGCGTCGATCCCGCTGGCGATGGAAGAAATGCTCGCGACCGGTAAGGCGAAGGGCGGGCAGACCGCGTTGCTGCTCGGGTTCGGTGCGGGGCTGTCGTACGCGGGAGCTGTCGTGACGCTACCCCCGGCACCAGAGGTGACCAGCTTCGACGACCTGGGGTGACACCGTGACGCTACCCCCGGCACCAGAGGTGACCAGCTTCGACGACCTCGACTGAGTTCCCGCTCACCCAGTTCGTTGCCGCTTATTGGATCCAGTAGGCGGGAACGAATGGGGTGAGCGGGAATAATCAGGCGTTCTCCTTGCGGAACACCGATGTGCCCCACCAGGTTCCGAGGGCGGCCAGCACGATCGACGCGATGAGACCGTAGGCCACCTGCGCGGTCGCGATGTCGCCGCCGAATGCGGAACGCACCGCGTCGACGATCCACTTGAACGGCATGAAGTCGCTCAGCTTCTGCAGCCAGGTGGGTCCGAGGGTCATCGGCAGCAGGATGCCGGAGAGCAGCAGCACCGGCATCATCACCATGTTGACCACGGGTGCCATCACGTCTTCGCTCTTGGTGGTCAGAGCCAACGCGTTCGACGCCGCCGCGCAGGCGCCGCCGACGAGCAGGGTGATCACGATGCCGACGATGATGCCCAGGAACGACCCACGCATCCCCATGGCGAAACCGAGCACGACAAGGATCACCGACTGCACGAGCAACTGCAGCACGTCGCGCATGAGTCGGCCGACCAGTAGCGCGGTACGACTTGCGGGGGTCACGCGTTCTGCTTCGATGACCCCTTCGCGCCACTCCCCGATCAGGCTGAATCCGGCGAACATCGCTCCGAAGAACCCAAGCTGGACGAGCAGACCTGGAACCAAGAAGGTGTAGGCATTCTCGTCCCCACCCGGAAATGACGACACGATCGGCTTGAGCAACGGCCCGAACAACACCAGGTACAGAACCGGCTGCAGGACCCCGATCAGCACCCACGCCGGGTTGCGCAGGTTCATCCGGATCTGCCGATGGAAGACGATGTAGCTCTCCCGGAAGAAGTTGCCCTTGGGCAGTGTCTTGACCGGATGGGCTGCCGCGGATTCCGGTGATTTCGTGGAGGTGGTCATTGTTGGGCTCCTGCCGGGGTTGGCTCGTCTGCGGGCTTTTCTGATTCGGCGTCGCGCAGCGATCGGCCGGTGAGGGTGAGGAAGACATCGTCGAGGGTGGGTCGGATCACCTCGATGGAATCCAGTGCGACGCCGGCGGATTCGAGATCGCGGAGCAGTCCGGGCACCGCACGTCCGGCCCGCTGCACGCGACCACGGACGTGACGACCGTCGGTGTCGACCGACGACGCGATCGACGCCAGCTTCTCCGCCGATACCGCCACGAGCGCGTCGTCGGACACCTCGAGGTCGACGAGATCGCCGGACACCTGGGCTTTGAGGTTGTCGGCGGTGTCGGCGGCGACGATCTGACCGTTGTCGATGACGATGATCCGGTCCGAGAGTTCGTCGGCCTCGTCGAGGTAGTGGGTGGTCAGGAACACTGTCGCGCCGCGTTCGGTGCGCAACCGTCGGATGTGTTCCCACAGGTTGGCGCGGGCCTGCGGGTCGAGGCCGGTGGTCGGCTCATCGAGAAACACCAGTGTCGGTTCGTGGACGAGGCCCATCACGATGTCGAGGCGTCGTTTCTGGCCGCCGGACATGTTCTTCGGCATCCGCTCCCACAGGCCGTCGAGCTGCAGTTCGTCGAAGAGCGCCTTGCCGCGTCGGGTTGCCTCCGCGCGGGAGAGTCCGTAGAGCATCCCGTGGTCGACCACCTCGTCGCCGGCCTGCGCCTGACTGAACGTCCCACCCGCCTGCGACACGTATCCGATGCTGCGGCGCACCATCACGGCGTCCTTGACGACGTCGAACCCGTTGACGGTCGCGGTGCCGGCGGTGGGCCGCAGCAGCGTCGTCAGCATGCGCAACGTGGTGGTCTTTCCGGCGCCGTTGGGTCCGAGGAACCCCACCACCTCACCCTCGGCGATGTCGAGGTCGACGCCGTCGACGGCCCGCACCTCACGTTTCTGCTTTCCCCGCCCGGTGCTGAATGTCTGCACCAGACCTCTCGCGTGGATCATGTCGCTCCCCTCGTTGTGTCTTTTGCGGCCCGACGATTCTGACTTCGTTCACCGACAGAATTCACCGGATCGCGGACAGCTGCGGTCCGCAGGCCAACCGTGTCGGCCCCTACTTCCCAGTAGCGCAGCACATGAGTACGGTCTATGGCGGGTCACATAACGGAAGGATCGACATGACTGTGCTCGCAGAACAGACGGGGACCAACAACATCGGGATGCTCAGCATCGGTACGTACCGCCCGGAGCGTGTGGTCACCAACGACGAGATCTGCGAGAACATCGACTCCTCCGACGAGTGGATCTACACCCGCACCGGCATCAAGACCCGACGCTTCGCCCGACGTGACGAGACGGTGATGGAGATGGCGGTCAACGCGGGCCGCAAGGCGATCGCGAACGCACTGCTGTCCGGGTCCGACATCGACGCCGTCATCCTGGCCACCAATACGCACCTGCTCCTGACCCCGGCGGGTGCGGTCAAGGTCGCCACCGAACTCGGCGCGAACGGTGTCCCGGCCTTCGACGTCACCGTCGGCTGCGCGGGCTTCGGCTACGCCATGGCGATCGCGTCGGACATGGTCCGCGGCGGCAGCGCGACGCACGTACTCGTCATCGGCGCCGAGCAACTGTCGGTCACCATGGACATGACCGATCGCACCAATTGCTTCATCTTCGGTGACGGTGCCGGCGCTGTTGTCGTCGGACCGACCGAGGACCAGCAACTCGGACCGGTGGTGTGGGGCTCCGACGGCACCCAGTTCAAGGCGATCGCCCAGGACATCGACTGGATCACCTTCCTCGACGGCGACCGTGTGCAGCGCCCCTACCTGCGTCTCGAGGGCACCGCGGTGTTCCGTTGGGCTGCGTTCGAAATGGGCAAGGCCGGTCAGAAGGCCCTCGACGCCGCGAAGGTCGGCGCCGAGGACCTCGACGTCTTTGTTCCACACCAGGCGAATTCGCGTATCAACGACCTGCTCGCCAAGACCCTCAAGCTCCGCGAGGACGCTGTCGTCGCCGACGACATCAAGCACACCGGCAACACGTCGGCCGCCTCGATCCCGCTCGCCATGGAAGACCTGCTCTCCACCGGGCGCGCCAAGCCCGGCGACACCGCACTGCTGCTCGGCTATGGAGCCGGACTCTCCTACGCGGCGCAGGTCGTCAAGATGCCGCCGGTGCCGTTCGAGTGAGTTCCGGTTGCCAAGGCGCTCGGTTTCCGAGCGTCGTGGCAACCACTTTCGATCCGGGGGATCCGCCGGGCGGTGCAGAGCGTCTGATCTCATGTGGACATACGCACTTTCTTGGCAGCGCACGACGGCATCATCACCATAGCCGAGGCCCGCGCCTGCGGCATGAGCTCGGCACCAGCGAATCGTCGCGTCGCCCGCGGTGAGTGGGTACGAGTTGTGTTGGGGGTCTACCGGTCGGCGGCACACCCGGAGACCGACCGGACGCGCGTTCGCGCGGCGGTGGCGTCGGCGGGAAAAGTCGCAGCGCTGAGCGGGGTCTCCGCCGCATGGTGGCTGGGCCTGATCGACAGGCTGCCGGCCATGCTCAGTGTGACGACGCCGGCGAAAGGACGCCATCGAACCGTCGGCAGCGACATCGACATCCATTGCCGACGGCTTCACGAGTGCGACGTCGTCGTCGTAGACGGCCTGCGCGTCACAGCGCCGGCCCTGACCGCGCTCGAGGCCGCCGCCGTTCAGGGCGTGCGTGTGCTCGACAACGCACTGTTGCGCAAGCGGGTGACACTTGACCAGCTCGACGCGGCCCATGCGCGATATCCACGACGACGCGGTGCGCCGTGGGCACGGCAGACCCTCGCCGCGATGCGAAACGGAACACGTAGCGAGGCCGAGCGCATCGTCGCGGAGGTGTTTCGCGACGCGGACATCACTGGATGGATCGCCAACTTCGAGATCCATGGTCACCCGTGGGACTTCGTGTTCGAAGAGTCCGAGCTCATCGTCGAAATCGACGGATTCGCGTACCACCGTGATTCCGAGGTGTTTCAGCGTGATCGCACCAAACGCAACGTTCTGACAGGCAACGGTTGGCGAGCACTGCACTTCACGTGGGACGACATCACATTGCGGCCGATGAAGGTCGCGGCAGAAGTCCGGCACGCACTCAAACGGCCCGCAGCATGAGTGGTTGCCACCGCGCTCGGTTTCCGAGCGTCGTGGCAACCTCGCCGGTTTGGGCCACTGTCGGACCGACGGGTAGCCTCATCAGGTGAGTTCTGTGGCCGAAGAAGTGAGACGCCGCCGGACCTTCGCGATCATCTCCCACCCCGACGCGGGTAAGTCGACGATGACCGAGGCGCTGGCGTTGCATGCGCGCATGATCAGCGAAGCCGGTGCCATCCACGGCAAGGCCGGACGCAAATCGACCGTCTCGGACTGGATGGAGATGGAGAAGGCTCGCGGCATCTCGGTGAGCTCGACCGCGCTGCAGTTCAACTACACCTCGCAGGGTTCGCCGACCACTTCACCCGACAATCCCGACCTGCCGCACGTCATCAATCTCGTCGACACCCCCGGCCACGCCGACTTCTCCGAGGACACCTACCGGGTGCTCACGGCGGTCGACGCGGCGGTGATGCTCATCGACGCAGCCAAGGGTCTCGAACCGCAGACGCTGAAGCTGTTCCAGGTGTGCCGGCATCGCGGTATCCCGGTGGTCACGGTCATCAACAAATGGGACCGACCCGGCCGCACACCCCTCGAACTGATCGACGAGATCTCCGAACGCATCGGCCTCACGCCGACGCCGTTGTTCGTGCCGGTCGGCATCGCCGGCGACTTCCGCGGACTGCTCGATCGTCGCACCGGCGAGTACGTGCATTTCACCCGCACCGCGGGCGGCGCCAAGATCGCACCCGAGGAGTTTGTGACTGCCGACGACGCGGCCGAACGCGAAGGTGACGCCTGGATCGCCGCCGTCGAGGAGAGCGAACTGCTCAGCGAGATGGGTCAGGATCACGATCAGGAGATGTTCCTCGCCGGGCAGACGTCCCCGATGATCTTCGCGTCGGCCATGCTCAACTTCGGTGTGCGACAACTGCTGGAGACGCTCGTCGAGCTGGCCCCCGCACCCGCCGGTCGCGCGGACGTCGACGGCGGCGAGCGTGAGGTCACCGACCCGTTCAGCGCGGTGGTGTTCAAGGTGCAGGCCGGCATGGACGCGAGTCACCGAGATCGCTTGGCGTACATGCGTATTGTGTCCGGCGAGTTCGAGCGCGGCATGGTGGTCACCCATGCGCAGACCGGGAAACCGTTCGCCACCAAGTACGCCCAGGCGGTGTTCGGTCGGGACCGTTCGACGGTCGACGTGGCATTTCCCGGCGACGTGGTGGGACTGGTCAACGCGACCGCACTCGCCCCTGGCGACACACTGTTCGACGGCCCACGGGTGCAGTTCCCGCCGATCCCGTCCTTTGCACCCGAACACTTCTCGTCGCTGCGGGCAACCACCGCGGACAAGTACAAGCAGTTCCGCAAGGCGATGGATCAACTCGACAGCGAAGGCGTGGTTCAGGTCCTGCGCAACGACACCCGAGGCGACGCCTCGCCGGTGCTCGCGGCGGTGGGTCCGATGCAGTTCGAAGTGGTCACCGCACGGATGAAGTCGGAGTTCAACGTCGACACCGTCATCGACCCGCTCGGCTACACCCTGGCCCGACGGACCGACGAGCAGAGCGCACCCGAACTCGATCGGCAGCGCGGCGTCGAAGTGTTCACTCGTACCGACGGCGCGATCCTCGCGCTGTTCAGCGACAAGTGGCGGCTGCAGTACATCGAGAAAGAGCATTCCGATCTCACGCTGGAACCCCTTGTCGCGACCGCGGATTGAGAGCGGACAACCGATATGAGCGCACGTTCTCGGATGCGGTTGTTCGCGGCGCTGGGCGTTGTCGTTGCGCTTGGCGTCGTAGGCTGCGGGGCGGAAACCACCGACGATGCTGCGTCGTCGACGGCCGCCCCCACGACGCCCGCCACCTCACGCACCCTCGAAACCGACCAGTGCCTCGCCGAAGCACCCCAGGGCAGGATCGACCGCGCCGCACACGATCTGGCGTTCCGCAAGGGATTCATGCGCGTCGCGGTGGTGGGGCCGGACAATACGACCTGCTACGAATTCGCCAGATGGGGTCCGGCGCAACCGGACGTGCCGCCGGATTCCCTGCTGTTCGTCTTCAAGGGTGCGGGTACCGACGGCGCGCAGCTCGAGTTTCTCATCGGCGAGCTCACCGGTGGCGTCCTCCCGAACATCGGGACCGTACGACCCAAGGTCGGACCGCTCACCGCGCCGATCAACGCCCAGGTCGGCGTCTCGGCGGGAGGCGCTTATCACCATTCCGCGGTGTGCGCGTTGACGATCACCGCGATGTCCGACGACCGCGCGGCCGGCTCCTTCGTCTGCCCGACCGCCGCGCTCACCGACGCGAACCCCATCGCACCCGACGACGCGGTGCCCTACGACGCCGACGAGTCGTCGTCGAGCGCGCCACCACCGCCACCGCCTCCCGCTCCTGGGACGACTCTTCCGCCCACCACATCGACGACGACGCCGGGTCCACCGGCCACGGTGTCGTTCAGTGGGTGGTTCGACATCCGTCCGTGAGGTGCGTCCGGACTTCAGTCCCCGACGATCGTGGCCACGACGGCCGGGTCGACCGCCTCGATGGTGGCGGGGTCGAAATGCGGGTTGCGATCCTTGTCGACCAGTACCGCCCGGACCCCTTCGAGGAAGTCGTTGGTGGTTGTGATCCGTTGTGCTGCATGGAGTTCGCGATCGAAGCATTCGTCGAGACCCGATCGCGCGCCCGCCTTCACCATCGCTGCGGTGACCAACAGGCTTGTCGGCGAGGCGTTCTCGATCAGCGCCAGCATCTCGGCGGCCCACTCGTCGCCGACCGCGCCGCGCAGGCCGCCGACGATCGCCACGACGTTGTCGTCGGCGAAGTACTCCCCGATCTTGCGTAGTGGCACGTCGCTGGTTTCGTCGGTTCCCGACGTCGCGAGGGCGTCGGCGAGCGGCGCGCCGGACCGGATCGCGTCGGCGACGTCCGGCAGATCCGCGGACGCGACGAAATGGGTGGCGAGGCCGACCGCCACCGCGTCGATGCCGCGAATACGAGCACCGGTGAGCCCCAGCCACATTCCGACGCCGTCGGGCAGCCGCGGCAGGAAATACGTGGAGCCGATGTCCGGGAAGAAGCCGATCGCGGTCTCCGGCATCGCGATGAGGGCCTTCTCGGTCACCACCCGGATCTCGCCGTGCACACTGATTCCCAGTCCACCGCCCATCGCGGCGCCGTCGATGAGGCTGACATAGGCCTTCGGATAGTCGGCGACGAGTTGGTCGAGGCGGTACTCGCTGTGGAAGTAGTGGGTGATCGCGTCGATGTCGCCATCGACGGCGTGGTCGCGGATCGCACGGATGTCGCCGCCCGCACAGAATGCGCGGTCGCTCGCCGAGGTGACGAGCACCGTCTCGACCGAGTCGTCGTCGGCCCAGACGGTGAGGACCGCATGCATGTCGTCGATCATGCTCTGATCCAGCGCGTTGAGCGCCTTGGGGCGATCGAGGATGACTTCACCGACACCGTTGGCGACCGAGGTACGAATAAGCGACATGCCGTCACGGTAGCGCGAAACCAACTTGACATCCCGACCCACCCGGGCGTTACGGTGGAGCCATCATGAACAGCTGAGATGCGTCCGCACGTCGCCGCGGACACCGCCCATCGCGTGATCCGCCACCATCTCGGGAGTTTTCATGACCGCATCTCATTTCGGCGCACCATCGTCGGCCCCCATCACCTTCTCGGACGTCACCTTCGCGTGGCCGGACGGCACACCGGTGTTCGACGGCCTGTCGTTCACCGTCGGCACGGGTGTGCACTCGCTCGTGGGCGCCAACGGCGCGGGCAAGTCGACGCTGCTCGCACTGATCGCCGGCCGACTGCGGCCGAGTTCCGGGTCGGTCACCACACACGGCGCCGTGGCTCTTGTTCCGCAGCACAGCTTCGACGAGCCCACGACGACGATCGCCGCCGCCCTCGGCGTGGCATCGGTGGCCGACGCGATCCGTCGGATCGAGGCGGGCTCCGTCGACGAACGCGACTTCGCCGTCGTCGGAGACGAGTGGGACATCGAAGATCGCGCGATCTCCGAGCTGTCGAAACTCGGGTTGCCGACAGACCTCGACCGCAGAGTCGGCGGTCTGTCCGGCGGTGAGGCCACGCTGCTGGCGATCGCTGCCCGCCTGCTGCTCCGCCCGGCCGTCCTGTTGCTCGACGAACCGACCAACAACCTCGACAGTCGCTCGCGAGCAAGGCTTTTCGATGCTCTCGATGCCTTCACCGGAACCGTGGTGGTGGTCAGCCACGACCTCGAACTCCTCGACCGGGTCGACGCCACGCTCGAGTTGTACCGTGGTTCGGTCCGACTCTTCGGTGGTCCGTACACGCACTACCGGGAGGTCGTCGACGCCGAGCAGGACGCGGCGGTCGCGACCGCGACGACCGCGGCCGGGGATCTGCGCAAGCAGAAGCGCGAACTCGTCGACGCACAGATCAAGCTCGACCGCCGCGCCCGCACCGCCGACAAGGCCGAACGGGAGAAACGGGTCCCGAAGATCATCGCGCACCTGCGGCGGGATGCAGCGCAAGTCTCGGCCGGCAAGCTGCGCAACGCCCATCGCGACGACGTCACTGCGGCATCCGCCCGGCTCGACGCCGCACGTGCGGACATCCGCGACGATCGCACTACCCGAATCACCGTGCCGACAGTGGAACTGGCAGCCCACGCGCAGGTCATCACCGACGACCGACTGCGCATCGACGGTCCAGAGCGGGTCGCGCTCGTGGGCCCCAACGGGTCCGGGAAGTCCACGCTCATCACCGAACTGATCGACACCGGGCGGATCGTCGTCCCGTTTGCCTATGTGCCACAGCGATTCGGCTTCGACGATCCGCACCGCAGCATCGCCGACGAACTCAGCGCGGCACATCCCGACATTCCGGCACAGCAGGTCCGTGCGCACCTGGCCCGGTTCCTGTTTCGAGGTGCACGTGCCGAGCGCGCGGTCGATGAACTCTCCGGCGGCGAACGGCTACGAGTCGCCCTGGCGTCGGCACTCCTTCGTGAGTCTCCGCCGAATCAATCCCCCGTCGCTTCGCTCGCCCCGCATCAATCCCCCGTCGCTTCGCTCGCCCCGAAACTGATAGTCCTCGACGAGCCGACCAACAACCTCGATCTCGACACCGTCACCCAGTTGGCCGACGCCCTCAACAACTGGACTGGTGCACTGCTCGTCGTGTCGCACGACAGTGGTTTCCTCGACGCGATCGGCATCGACCGCACTGTTGCGCTGGGAGACGACAGCTGAACGGGGTTGTCACCCGACGTTTTCCTCCCGGCCACCGCCACGCCAGCCACAACCTGCACGCTGCCTGGGGTGACCTCTGTTCATGACGCCACACCAGTCGTTCTCGTGCACGGCATCCGGGTGAGCGGCGAGTCGTTGCACCGCATCGCCGCCGCCATCCCCAACCGCCGCGTCGTGCATCCCGACCTCCCCGGGCACGGGGCGCGCCAGGCCGAAACCTTCACGCTCGACGGCGCAGTCGCCACCGCGGTCGCGGCGATCGAGGGCTTCGGCCGGCCAGCTGTGATCGCCGGGATGTCGATGGGTGGCTACGTGGCGATGGCCGTCGCCGGCCGGCATCCCGAACTCGTCGCCGGGGTGATGCCGATGTGCGCCACCGTCCAACCCGGCCGCGTGTTCGCGCTGCCGTTCCAGATCTTCGGTGCGGCAACCGCTTTCCTACCGAAAGAGGCGGCCGCCATCAGCCGCTGGCTCACCCGGGTGACCGTCGGTCGTCAGGTGTCCGACGACATGGAGATCGGCGGTCTGGCCCTGGCCGCGATCTCCGACGTGGTCGGCGAGGTACGGCATTTCGACGCACTGGGCGAACTGGGGCGATTCCCGGGTCCCATCGCACTCGTCAACGGCGGACGCGATCCGTTCCGCGCGCACGAACGCCGATTCGAAGCCGTATCCGACGCCACCGCACTCACCGTCATCCCCGGTGCGAGCCACCTGTTTCCGCTCATCCAGCCTGAACGCACGGGCCGGCTGATCGACGATTTCGCGTCGTCGTGCTCGCTGGGGTTGCCGCCGGTTGCTTGAGCCGGTTTGCGCACCCACCCCACTCCGCCGGCCGAGAGCCTCGAAGCCGCCGTCCACCGCTGGCTAGGTGATCCAGGCGCCGGCCGAGAGCCTTGAACCTCAGTGTTGCGGCCACGGGGGTGGCGTCGTGACCAGGGCAAATGGGCTATTTGGGTATCAGCGACCCACCCGCCGACGTCGTCGGCGATCGTGGAGGCGGGAAGAACGCGGTTCTCGGTTCGCGACACGCCGACGAGCACCCAGACAAGGGTGGTCGTCCGGCCTGGGACCGCACAGAAAATAGGGGAAGAAACTTCTTCCCCGACCCTTGGAGTCCTCCCCACAAATTTTCGCGGGGACGACTTGGAACTTAGGGGAGGAAGTTCTTCCCCTAGATTTTTCGGCACGATGCAAGCGTATTTGCCCAGGTCAGAGCGTCGGTCACCGAACTCTTCGGATCAGGGAGCGGTGGCGGCAAGCGCTACTCCCGCTCAGCTCAGGGAGCGGAAATGCGGGCCCACGCTGCGGCGGCTCAATCCACCAGTTCGAACACCGCGGCAAGTCCCTGGCCACCACCGATACACATCGTCTCGAGTCCGTAACGCACTGAGCGACGACGCATTTCGCGGGCTAGCGTCGCCAGCATGCGCCCACCGGTGGCGCCGACCGGGTGGCCCAGCGAGATTCCGGAGCCGTTGACGTTGGTCCGGTCGAAACCCGTTCCGGCACCGAATGTCCCGAACCCCCACTCACGAGTCACCGCGAGCGCCTGCGCGGCGAACGCCTCGTTGAGCTCGATGAGGCCGACGTCGTCGAGCGAGAGACCGGCGAGTCCCAGAGCCTTGGCGGTCGCCGGCACCGGACCGATGCCCATCGTCTCCGGCGGTACTCCCGCCGTCGCCCACGACACCAGGCGCACCATCGGCACCAGGCCGTGACGGTGTGCGACGTCGGGTGTCGTCACCACGCACATCGACGCCGCGTCGTTCTGGCCGCTGGCATTGCCCGCGGTGACCGTCGCCTCCGAATCCGAGGACGCCAGAATCGGTTTCAGCTTGGCCAGCGCGTCCATCGAGATGTCGGGGCGCGGGTGCTCGTCGGTGTCGATGATCGTCTCGCCCTTACGCCCGGCCACCCGCACCGGGATGATCTCCTCGGCGAAGATGCCGTCGCGCTGGGCGCGGACCGCGCGCTCGTGCGATGCCAGCGACAACTCGTCCTGCTCGACGCGCTCGATGCCGTACTCCCGGCGCAGGTTCTCCGCGGTCTCGATCATCCCGCCCGCGACCGGGTGATTCCGTCCACCGGACGTCGTGCGAGCGCGCGCGAGGCTGTCGTGCACCTCGACACCCGACCGCGCGCCGCCCCACCGCATGTCCAGCGAGTAGAACGACGCGTTGCTCATCGACTCGGTCCCACCGGCGATCACCACGTCGTCGGCGCCGGCGGCGACCTGCAGACCGGCCTGGATCACCGCCTGCAAGCCGGAACCGCACCGACGATCGACGTGCATACCGGGCACGCTCACCCCGAGCCCGGCGTCGAGCGCCACCACACGTCCGATGGCCGGAGCCTCACTGTTGGGATTGCACTGCCCGAGGATCACGTCGTCGACGGCATCGGCGAGCAGGCCCGTCCGCTCCAGCAGGCCGGTCAGCACGGCGACACCCAGGTCGACGGCCGTGAGTGACGCGAACATCCCGCCATACCGGCCGATCGGTGTGCGGAGCGGTTCGCAGATGACGATCTCACGCATGGGGTGGGTCCTCTCGGGCAAGTTGTGGCAACGAGAATCGTTCTACACGTCACACATCCCGGGCCACCCCCGGGTCCCGCGATGTGTGACACTCACACGGCGCCATCACTGCCGAGAAGCAACGGAGCTGACCACATGGCCCGCATCGCCCAGACCCTCGATCTCACCGAGTTCCAGCGCGACATCCTCGCCACCGTCCGGTCCTACGTCGACCGCGAGATCATCCCGGCCGCAAACGAACTCGAGCATGCCGACGCCTACCCCGAGAAGATCGTGGCCGACATGCGCGAGATGGGTCTGTTCGGCCTGATGATTCCCGAGGAGTACGGGGGCCTCGGCGAGTCGCTGCTCACCTACGCGCTGTGTGTGGAAGAACTGGCGCGCGGCTGGATGAGCGTGTCCGGGGTGATCAACACGCACTTCATCGTGGCCTACATGATCCGCCAGCACGGCACCGACGAACAGAAGCAGCACTTCTTGCCGCGCATGGCCACCGGCGAGGTGCGCGGCGCCTTCTCGATGAGCGAACCCGACCTCGGTTCCGACGTCGCGGCCATCAAGACGACCGCCAAGGCCGACGGCGACGGCTACCGGATCAACGGACAGAAGATGTGGCTGACCAACGGCGCATCGTCCACCCTGGTCGCCGCCCTGGTCCGCACCGACGAAGGTGCCGAGAAACCACACCACAATCTGACGACCTTCCTGATCGAGAAACCGTCGGGCTTCGGCGAGATCAAACCGGGCCTCACCATCCCCGGGAAGATCGAGAAGATGGGTTACAAGGGCATCGACACCACCGAGCTCATCTTCGACGACTACCGGGCTGAGCGAACCGACATTCTGGGCGGGGTCAGCGGCCGCGGCTTCGCCCACATGATGGACGGTGTCGAGGTCGGCCGCGTGAACGTGTCTGCCCGGGCGTGCGGGGTGGCGCAGCGGGCCTTCGAACTCGCCGTCCGCTACGCGCAGCAGCGCAGCACCTTCGGCAAGCCCATCGCCGAACACCAGGCTGTGGCGTTCTCGCTCGCCGAGATGGCCACCAAGGTGGAGGCCGGACACCTGATGATGGTCAACGCGGCACGCCTCAAGGACTCCGGGGAACGCAACGACGTCGCCGCGGGCATGGCCAAGTACCTGACCAGCGAATACTGCGCCGAGGTCACCCAGGCCAGCTTCCGCATCCATGGCGGCTACGGCTACTCGAAGGAATACGAGATCGAACGTCTCATGCGTGAGGCGCCGTTCCTGCTGATCGGCGAGGGCACGAGCGAGATCCAGAAGCAGATCATCAGCCGCGGCCTGCTGCGGGAGTACCGCGACAGGTGAGCAAATGTGGCGTACGCCATAGTTGACCCGAGAAAGTGGGTCGTGCCTTAGAATCTGCTGAGCGCCGGGGCCGGTGCCAGATGTTGGTTGGCGAAAGTGAGTGGACGAGTGGTTCGGGTGGTACGTCGAGGAGGGACACATCGGGGGATCGGGCGCGGCGTGACGTTGGTCCTGGTGACCGCTTTCGTCCTTTCCTTGGTGTCCGCCGCGTGGTCGCCGGCTCAAGCCGAACCCAACGCCGAACCGGTCGCCCAGCCCGTCCGCTACAACCACGGCCCCTATGTCGCGATGGGCGATTCCCGCGCGTCGGGCGCGTTCTTTTCCATGACGCCCGACTACTTCCTCGGCTGCAAACGGTCGTTGCTGAACTACCCGCTCTACGTCGCCGCGATGACCCTTCCCCGCCGCTACGTCGACACGTCCTGCGCCGGCGCGAAGTCGGCCAACCTCTATGCCTACGGGCAGCGCACCAACGCCGGATACAAGGTGCCGCAGCTGTATCTGGTCCCGCGCGACGCCGAGCTGATCACCGTCAGCATCGGCGGCAACGACATGGCCTGGGGCCGGATCTACGCCCGATGCACCACCGCGCCGTTCCAGGATCGACGCTGCCGGCACAGCCGTAGCGTCGAGAACGAGGTCCGCGCGCGAATCGCTACGATGGAGAACCGGGTCACGCCTGCGCTCAAGGCGATCCGACGCAAGGCGCCCCGCGCACAGATCATCGTCGTCGGCATCGGTGGCTTCATGGGCAACCACGGCTGCTGGCCGATGGTGCCGCTCAGCGACCCCGACACCCGCTACATGAACCGGGTGTTCAACCGCGCGAACGGTGCACTGTGGCGGGCGACGGTGAAAGTGAACGGAACCTTCGTCGACGCCAATCGCCTCTCTGCCGGGCACGATCCGTGCAACCTCATCAACCCCTGGTACGAATCCGCGTTGTCCAACACCATCGCCTATCCGTTCCACCTCAACCAGGCCGGCGCACTGGCCATCGCGATGATGGTGAACGGCGCCATCAGGCGGTAATCGCACCTCGGTTAGCGTTGTCGGGTGGCACATCTTCTCGGGGCAGAAGCCCTCGGCCTGGAGTATCCGACGACCAAGGTCTTCGACTCGGTGTCCCTCGGCGTCAACGAGGGCGACCGGATCGGCATCGTCGGACGCAACGGTGACGGCAAGTCCAGCCTGCTGGCGATGCTGGCCGGGCGGCGCGAGCCCGACTCGGGCCGCGTGACGGTCCGCGGCGGGGTCCGAGTAGGTGTGCTGGATCAGGCCGATGTGTTCGACGGCGATCAAACGGTCGGCGACGTGGTGGTCGGCGACCGACCCGAACACGAATGGGCGTCGGACCCGCGAATCCGCGACGTCATCGCCGGTCTGCTCGGCGACGTCGACTGGAACGCCCCGGTCGAATCGCTGTCCGGCGGGCAACGGCGACGCGTCTCGCTGGCCCGGCTGCTCGCCGGCGATCACGACATCCTCGCCCTCGACGAGCCGACCAACCACCTCGACGTCGAGGCCATCACCTGGCTCGCGGAGCATCTCAAGAAACGCTGGCCGCCGAACGCCGGTGGGCTGCTGGTGGTCACCCACGACCGGTGGTTCCTCGACGAGGTGTGCACCACCACCTGGGAGGTGCACGACCGCATCGTCGAACCCTTCGAGGGTGGCTACGCGGCCTACATCCTGCAGCGGGTGGAACGAGACCGGCAGGCCGCCGCCATCGAGGCGCGCCGGCAGAACCTCGCCCGCAAGGAACTCGCCTGGCTACGACGCGGGGCCCCGGCCCGGACCTCGAAACCCAAGTTCCGCGTCGACGCCGCCAACGCACTCATCGCCGACGTCCCGCAGATCCGCGACAACGTCGCTCTGCAGTCGCTCGCGGTCGCACGCCTCGGCAAGGACGTCGTCGACCTTCTCGACGCCTCGGTGTCCTACGACGGTCGCGAGGTGCTGCACGACGTCGAGTGGCGACTGGCACCCGGTGAACGCACCGGCATCCTCGGGGCCAACGGCGCGGGCAAGTCGACGCTGCTCGGTCTGATCGCCGGCACGGTGGAACCGACGGGCGGACGGGTCAAGCGCGGCAAGACCGTCAAGGTCGCGACACTCACCCAGCGTCTCGACGACCTCGACCCCTTCCTCGACGACCCGGTGCGGGTGGTGCTGGCCGACCTGCGCAGCACCTACACCTTCGGGTCGGGCTCCAAGGCGCAGGAACTCTCACCGTCGCAGCTCCTCGAACGACTCGGCTTCGACGGTGCACAGCTGTCCACCCCGGTCCGCGATCTGTCCGGCGGGCAGAAGCGCCGGCTGCAACTGTTGCTCATCCTGCTCGACGCACCCAACGTCCTCATCCTCGACGAGCCGACCAACGACCTCGACACCGACATGCTGGCCGCGCTCGAGGACCTGCTCGATTCGTGGCCCGGCACCTTGATCGTCGTCTCCCACGACCGGTACTTCCTCGAACGCGTCACCGATCAGCAGTACGGCATCCTCCACCGACGACTCCGACATCTGCCGGGCGGCGTCGACGAGTTCCTGCGACTGCGGCGGGCCGAGGCCTCGGCGTCGGAATCGGTTGTGGCTTCACCGAAACCCGATACGGCTGGTGCACCGGCGTTGTCGGGCGCCGATCGTCGCGCGGCAGAAAAGGAGGCGTCGTCCATCGAGCGGCGGCTCGACAAGTTGGGCGTCGAGGTCGAGCGTCTGCATCAGCGGATGGCCGAGCACGATCAGAGCGATCACACCGGTCTGCACGAACTCGCCGGTTCGTTGCGGGCGGTCGAGGTGGAGACCGCCGAACTCGAGGAACGCTGGCTGGAGTTGTCGGAACTGATCGGCTGACGGGGCTGATCGGCTGATCAGTCCCGCGCGAACCCGTCCTTGATGGCCCGCATCGTGTCGTCGAGTGACTCGTCGACGACGGTCGTGTGGTCGGCTCGCAGGTAGGTCTTCAGCGTGACGTCGGTGCCGTCGTCGCGCATTTCCTTGCGGAGATCGCGGCTCAGGAAGTACGGCAGAACGGGGTCGAGGAAGCCGTGTTCGATGCGCACCGGCACGGAGTAGCCACCGGTCGGTACCGCCGCGTAGTCACGCAGGGCGTCGCGGAACGCGCTGTCGTCAAAAGGCTTGGCCACCAACGATCCCGGTGAGGTCGACCGCAGCGACTCGTTCAGGTCGCCGTAGCACTGTTCGCGGGCGGCGTCGAGGTAGCGGCGGCCGTTGTCGGTGAGGTGGTCGGCGATGCCGAGGTCGCGGCGGGCGTGGTCGAGGCCGGCCAAGATGTAGAGGAACAGTCCGCTGAATCCGTTGAATCGGCCCAATCCCGGTGTGCGCGGGCCAAAGAGGCCGAAGTAGTTCTCGATCGACGACACCGGGGCGATGGCAACGGCCGCGCGCAGCGACAGATCCGGCGCGTACTCGCCGGCGAACCGGGCCGCGAACAGCGCGGCATGCCCACCCTGCGAATGCCCGGTCGACACCCACCGCGTCGACAGTGAGGAATCGATCGACCGTGCGGCATGGATGATGTCGACGATCGCGTGCGCGGCCGCCCGGCCACCGAGGTACTCGGTCTCCCCCGCCGATCCCATCCCGGCGTAGTCGGTGGCGGTGACGGCGTATCCGGCGTCGAGCGCCTTTCGGACGGGAGCTTCGAGACCGTCGCCGTGCCGAGTTCGACTCGGTGCGCAGTCATCGGCGATGCCGGTGGTTCCGTGCGCCCACGACACCACCGGCCATCCACCGGCAGGCGGGGTGCCGCGCGGCGTCCAGAAGACCCCGCTCGCCATGGCAGGGCGGCCGTTCTGATCGAGAGTCGCGTAGACGAGGTCGGTGCCCTGCGCCGCACCCGAGGGCAACTGGTCGGCAGCGAGGGGCCGTGCCGAGAAGACAAAGCCGGGGGTGGGTGCCGCGGCCGACGCCTGCGGCGGCACGACGGCGACCCCCCAGGCGGCGGCGAGCAGCACCACGATCGCTGCCACCACGGGCCGGATGAGTGTCGGTCGCACGAAACAACTGTAATAGTCCACCGCATCACCTAGCGTTGACCTGTGGTTGTCCGACGAATCGTGGTCGCCGTCACACTCACCGCTGCCCTCGTCGTGGGCGGGTTGTCGCAGGTCCCGGGCGCGGACGCGGCTCCGCAGACCATCGGTCCCGACGTGTCGAGCCATCAGCATCCGGGCGGTGCGTCGATCAACTGGTTCGCGGTTCGCGCGGCCGGGCAACAGATCGCGATGGTGAAGGCCACCGAGTCGACCTGGTACGTGAACCCGTATTTCATCACCGACAGTCTCGCCATGCGCGCCGCCGGACTGATTCGCGGGACCTACCACTACGCCGACCCCAGTCGGCCCGCTGCACCGCAAGCCATCTTCTACGCGACGATCGTGCTCGGCCAGAACGGCATTCTCGACCTTCCGCCGGTACTCGACTTCGAGCACAGCGGCGGCCTCGGGCCGCGGGCTCTCGCCGCGTGGGCGCGGGAGTTCTTCGCGACGCTCGAGCCGCTCACCGGACGCAAGACGATCCTGTACACCTACCCGAACTTCTGGAACACCGCGATGGGCGGGACCCGCGAGTTCGCCGACCACCCACTCTGGATCGCGTCGTACAACGGCCGCAGTGCCCCACAGATGCCGCGCGGCGGCTGGCGCACCTGGCGGTTCTGGCAGTACACCTCGTCGGGTCGCCTGCCCGGCGTCCCCACCCGCGTCGACCTGAACCGCTACAACGGTTCGATCGCGTCGCTGCGCGCCTACGGAAACGCCATCAACGTCTTCGGCAGTTGATCCACCGAGCGTCACCGCACCCCCGCCAGCTAGGTGCGAGCAGCCCCCACCGATGGCTGAGGTGCGAGCCTGCGAGCCTCGAAGCCCCCTGGCGAGAGGACATTGGTCGTCTCACCAGGCCCTTCGAGGCTCGCTTCGCTCGCACCTCAGGGAGCGGAGGGGGCGCCTCAGGGAGAGGCAGGGAATCACACGCCCGGACTGACCACCCGCGCACCGACCGCCGGTCCCGACGCGGTGCGCACCGAACGCGCGACCCCGGCCCCGGAGAGTTCCGCCGCGACGTTGACCGCGGCATCCTCGTCCGCGCACAGGAACGCACAGGTCGGTCCGGAGCCCGACACGATGCCATTCAGCGCACCCGCGTCCACCCCGGCGCGCAGCGTTCGACGCAGCGTGGGCTGCAAACTCAGGGCCGCCGGCTGCAGATCGTTGTGCAGTAGCGGGGCGACGGCTTCCGGGTCGCCGGCAGCCAACGCCACCATCAATTCGTCGGGCGAACGCAGCAAATCCTCATCGTCTTCGGAACCGTCAGATCGGCTGTCGCGCAACCGATCCAGTTCGCCGTACACCTGCGGCGTCGACAACCCTTCTCGGGCCAACGCCAGCACCCAGTGGAACTCACCACGCGACAGCACCGACATGAGTTGCTCACCCCGGCCGGTCCCCAGCGCGGTGGTGCCATGGAGAGCGAAGGGCACGTCGCTGCCCAGCGTCGCCGCGATCTCCGACAGCTCCGCCCGGTCGATGTCGAGTTTCCACATCGTGGCGGCGGCCACGAGGGCTGCCGCCGCGTCGGCGCTACCACCGGCCATGCCGCCGGCCACCGGGATCGATTTGTCGATGTCGATGTCGACGCGGGGTTCGCGTCCGGCCCACTGCGCGAGCGCGATCACTGCTCGTGCGGCCAGGTTGGAGTCGTCGGCGGGCACCGACGACGCACCCTCGCCGCGCACCGTCACCTGCAGGCCGGTGGACGGCGCTACCCGCACGTCGTCGTGCAGCGACAGGGCCTGGAAGACCGTGACGAGGTCGTGGTAGCCGTCTGCCCGGCGCGGACCCACGCCCAGGTGCAGATTGACCTTCGACGGAGCCCGCGCCGTGACGGAGTCGGACACCACCGACAGGGACGAGCGAGGCACAAGAAATCAGCCTAACCGAGGCTGCCCGGCGACGTCAGGCACCCGACTTCGAGATTCCGACCACGTCCGCGGGCCAGATCTGCGGCGACCGATCATCGGCTGCCCAGAGCTCGGCGGTGTGCATCCGTTCGTCGCCATCACGCAGGTTGTCGGTGCGTACCCCTGTGTAGCGGAACCCGGCCGCCGCAGCCATGCGGGCCGACACGACATTGTCGCACAGAGCTCGCCACGTCACCCGCCGCAGCCCGAGCCCGTCCTCGTCGTCGAACGCGTGCTCTACGACGGCATGCAGCGCTTCACCCAGATAGCCGTTGCCTCGATCGGCGGGCGCGCACCAGTACCCGACCGAACCCGACCCGTCGCCCTTCAACGACACCCCGATCGTCCCGGCGAGATGCCCGTCGGCGGCCTCGATCGACCAGGTCGCCGAGGCGGGGTTCGGCGCGTTCACCCGAACGAACCATTCGGCGTCCGAGCGTCGATACGGAACCGGCACCAGCGTGAATCGCTGGATGAGCGGGTCCTGACACGCCTGAAAGATCGGCTCGATGTCGCGCTCTTCGGGAAGGCGCATGACGAGTCGTCCTGTGCGTAGGGTCTTCACGTGCGTGTCTACTGTCATCGCGCTCTCCCTTCGGTATCGGCTTGTGTTGCAACAGGGTACGAGCCGGAACCGGACAAAGCGAGCGAATTAGGGCGTGCCTCCCAATCCCACTGCGAGGGATTGGGAGACACGCCCTAGTTCGTTTGGGCCAGGCGCACGAAATCGTCGACGGACAGCCGTTCACCACGGATTCCGGGATCGATGTCGGCGGCGCGCAGTCGGCGTTCGGCCTCGGCGGGTGAGCCGGCCCAGCCGGCGAGTGCCGAGCGCATCGTCTTGCGGCGCTGCGCAAATGCTGCGTCGATGACCGCGAAGACATCCGCTCGCAACTCGGCATCCTGCGGGTAGGTGGACGTCCGTTCGACGCGCACCAGCCCCGATTCGACCTTCGGCTCGGGCCAGAAGACGTTGCGGCCCACCGCTCCGGCACGACTGACCGTGCCGTGGTAGCGCGCCTTCACGCTGGGGACCCCGTACTTGCGGCTGCCCGGTCCGGCGGCGAGCCGATCGGCCACTTCCGCCTGCACCATCACCAAAGCGGTTGTGATCTCCGGAAATTCGGCCAGAAGGTGCAATAACACCGGAACGGCGACGTTGTACGGCAGATTCGCGACCAACGCGGTCGGCAGCACCGGCAGATCACTTCTCGACACACGCAGCGCGTCCGCGGTGATCACCTCGAAGTGATCCACGCGCGACGGCGCGCGGTCTGCGACAGTCCTCGGAAGTAGCTCGGCGAGAACAGGATCGATCTCCACCGCCACCACCCGGCCGACGACCTCGAGCAGCGCGAGGGTCAGTGATCCGAGCCCGGGACCGACCTCGAGGACGGTGTCGTCGGGGCCAACACCCGAGACGGCGACGATACGTCGCACCGTATTGGCGTCATGAACGAAGTTCTGCCCGAGTGTCTTGGTGGGGCGCACCCCCACCTCGTCGGCGAGACGTCGGATCTCTACAGGACCGAGGAGACCGACCCTGCGTGCGTCGGAGTCGGTCAGCGCAGACCCAGTCGGGACGAGCAGGAGGGCCAGGCGCCCCAGCCCTGTGCGGCCTGAGTCTTCTTGGCGATGGCGATCTGCTCCTCGCGTGTCGCCAGGTCGGCGCGCGGCGCGTACTCCTGGCCGCCCCAGCGATCCCAGGTGTTCTGGTCGAACTGGACGCCGCCGTAGAAGCCGTTGCCGGTGTTGATGGCCCAGTTGCCGGTGGCCTCACACTGCGCGAGGGCGTCCCAGACGCCGTACGGCACGAACGGTGCACCCGGCTTGGTGCCGACGCGGACGGTCGCGGCGACCGGCGCAGCCAGTACGACCGACTGCAGGCGCTCACGCTTGACGACCTTGCCGTTGACGGTGGTGATGTTGTAAGTCACCCGCGCCTGACCCGGCTTGCCCTTCTTCACCACGACCTTGCGGTCCTTGATGAGGGTCGGATCGTTCTTCTTGACCTCTGGCGGTGCGACAGCTTCGTTGACGGTCGACGTCTCGGTGCGGATGCGCGTCACGTTGATCTTCATGTTCGCGCTGACCGGGGTGTTCGCCGGGGGCACCACCTTGTCGGTGGCGACCAGCGGATTACCCAGGGTCGCGAGCAGATCGGCGACGGTCTGGGCGGCAACGGTCGGTCGCGAGACCGCGGTGCCGTCGGTCAGCTGCACCTTCTTGGGCATGGCCAGATCGACGACGCCGCCCTTGACCGGCATCGCGGCGTGCGGCTGGAAGTTCGGGAGATCTGCGGCGTGCGCGAGTCCGCGCTCGGCCAGCAGTTGGTCGATGGTGACCGCGTTGGTGGTAACAACCTCGGAACGACCGTCGATGTCGAGGGTGAGGGTCTTCTTCCGGTGCACGGTGATCGTCTGGCCGTCGTCGAAGCCGGAGTCGAGCGCCGGGGTCACCTTGTCGCCGTCGACCGGGTCGATGCCCTGTGAGGAGAGGAGCGATTCCACCGACAACGCCATCGTCGACACGTTCTGAGTGGAGCCGTCGACGTCGATCGTGACGTTCTTGTGCATGGCGATGCCCATGACACCACCGGCGGCGACGGTCGCGAGCACAGCTCCGAGCGCCACACGCGCACGGGTGGACTTGGACTCGTTGATCTTCGAGAGCACAGACAAGGTGAAACATCCTGATCGACTACACGGGCGTCCACCAACGCGCTAGACACAACACATCCCCGACGGCCGTAAGCCCCTCGTGGCCGGAATGTCTCCCCGGAATCCTGGTGGGATACCCGGAGCACCTGGTGGATCACAGTACGATAACGAACCGGCCTGATTACTGCAAAGGCAGTCGGTAAATTCTTCTGGCGTTGTCGCCCAGCACCCGCGCCATCTCGGCGTCGTCGACGCCCCGGACCTGCGCCAGCGCGCGGGCGGTGTACGGCAGGCAATAGGACTGATTGGGCTGGCCACGATAGGGATCCGGGGTCAGGAACGGCGCGTCGGTCTCGACCAGTACTTGATCGTCGGGCACGATCTCGGCCGCCGCTCGGAGTTCTCCGGCATTGGCGAAGCTCACAGTTCCGGCAAAGCTCAGCAGATACCCGCGATCTATGCATTCGGAAGCAACATTTCGGTCACCGGAGAAGCAGTGCATGATCACGGTCTCCGGCGCCCCGACGTCCGCGAGGACGTCGAGCAGGTCACGATCGGCCTCCCGATTGTGGATCATCAGGGGTTTGCCGACGCGTTTGGCGAGGTCGATGTGCCATCGGAACGCCTCGTGCTGAATCGCCGGATCGGCACAGTCCTCCGATCGCGCCGGCCAGTAGTAGTCGAGCCCGGTCTCGCCGATCGCCACCACTCGCGGATGCCGCGCCATCTCTTCCAGTTCCGCAGCGGTCTCGTCGTTCAGGTCACCCGCGTGCATCGGGTGCAGGGCGATGGCGGCGAACGCGCGGTCGTCCCATTCGGCGGCCGCAACCGCCCAGCGCGCATCGACCATGTCGTCGGCCACCGTCACCACCTGACCCACCCCGACCGCCGCGGCGTGGTCGAGGATCGCGTGGACCGTCTCCGCATCCCGGCCACCACAGGCCGCAAGGTGGGTGTGTGCGTCGACGAGCCCGGGCAGCGGCTGAGGATCCGGGGGCGGCTCACGACGACGCCGCTTCTTGGCCGCCTTGTTGCTCAACGTCTCCTCGGTCATGAACCCAACGATGTCACAGAGTCAGATGTCGACCGTTCCGTCGATGACGCGGACGCAATCACCACCCACCCAGATGTCGGTGCCGTCGTCGTCCACGTGCACCCGGCCGGCGCGACCCAGCGCGGCGCCCTGGGTCGCGATGTACTGCGACGGC
>NZ_JBEXMX010000035.1:0-55135 GCF_040610755.1 Gordonia sp. NPDC003585
CTGCTGATCCTCCCGGCGGCCACCTTCGTTCTCGGCGACACGGACGCCGAGGCCGCCGAGCTCGCACACGAGGTGCGCCTCGCGCAGGTGAGCGGGCAGACCGCGATCAAGTTCCTCGAGCAGCTGTGGAACCGCGACCTCTCCGACCACGATCCGGACGGCCCGCTACCCACCGTCGACCCGCTACCGGGCGAGAACACCGTCGCCAAAGGTCGTGCGAGCGTGCGGATTCACCGCGACCCGCGCGACGTCGCCAATGAGTGGCGCGATCTCGCCGCCGCCAAGAACCTCACCACCCGCGAGGTGATCATCGAGGTGACGGGCCGCCAGGCGTTTGTCGGGTCGCCGACCACCGTCGCACACGCGATCAACGACTTCGTACAGGCGGATGCGAGCGACGGATTCATTCTCGTCCCGCACATCACGCCCGGCGGACTCGACAGATTTGTCGCCGACGTCGTCCCCGTGCTGCAGGAACTCGGCGTCTATCGGCGCGAGTACCCCGGTTCGACGCTGCGGGATAATCTCGAACTCCCCTTGCTCGCCTGACGCGGCACGCCCATCGGCGGCAAAGCATCCCGTCGGCGTTCCATGCTCGATAGGGTTCTAGAGTCCGCCCTACCGCATGGGAGAGATCGACATGGTCGCATTGCTGCGCGACAACCTCGGCCACGCCGCCGCGTTCAGCCTCGCGGGCATCGTCGCGCTGATCATCGGGTTCCTCGCGCTCGATCTCGTCACCCCCGGACGCCTGCGCAATCTGGTGTGGCTCGACCACAACCGCAACGCCGTGATCCTGACGACGTCGATGGTGATCTCGGTGTCGGTGGTGATGATCTGTGCGGTGGTCGACACCGCCGACCTCATCCTGTGGCGGGCCGTGCTCTACACCGCTGCCTACGCGGTCCTCGCGATCGCCGTGATGATGTGGTCGTTCGTCCTCATCGACTGGCTCACCCCCGGCAAACTCGGCACGCTGCTGCTCGAGGGCGGAACCCACCGCGGCGACGACCATCCGGCCGGCTGGATCACCGCGGCCGTGTTCGTCGGGATCGGCGCGGTCATCGGGGCGACCCTGCTCGTCTGACGTCACCCGCTTATTGACGGTTAGACAGTAGGCCCATAGGGTGACCACAAATCGCACCCAATGGAGGGGAACAGCATGCCTGCAGAACTCATCGAGGAATCCGTCGACATCGACGCCACGCCGGAGAAGGTGTGGGCGGTGATCTCCGACCTCAAGCGGATGGGCGAGTGGAGCCCGCAGTGCGTGAAGATGATCATCCGCGGCGGCGACGTCGACCTCGACACCAAGACGATCAACATCAACCGGCGCGGCGCGCTCGTCTGGCCGACCACCTCGAAGGTCGTGCGCTTCGAGCCGAACAAGACCATCGGCTGGCGTATCACCGAGAACAACACCGTGTGGAGCTACTCCATCACACCGTCGGAGAATGGCGTCAAGCTCACCGAACGGCGCGAAGCACCGGGCGGCAAGACCAGCAAGATCTCGTTCACGCTCGTCGAGCGCTTCATGGGCGGCAACGACAACTTCGACGTCGAACTCAAGGCCGGCATGGCCGAGACGCTCGGGAAGATCAAGAAGGCCGCAGAGGCCTGACCCGAACAGTACTGCCTTGGGCCTCCTGACCTGCGGTAACGCGTTCGACGCCCTCCGCTCCCGGAGGTGCCCGAGGCGCTAGCCGACTGCCTCGAAGGGCTGGTGAGACCACAATGTCAGTTCGCCTGGCCTTCGAGGCTCGCTCCGCTCGCACCTCAGGCAGCGTGGGGTGGCTCTTCCCGCGTCCATGACGTCGGCAACGCCGACGGAGGGACGCTGACTCGAGAGTTACGGGACCACCGCGCTGACCTGGGGAGATGCAGTCTGCCGCGGAGGCGCTCCGGACACTCTGTGTCCTGTCGGAGAGTCTGTGTGCTGCAGCACCCAGTTGACCCGATTCGACACAGGGTGTGGGCGGGCCGGGGTGCGGTGGCTATCCGCTGATCTTGTCCAGCAACGCCGGGAGATCGGCGAGCGAGTCGATGATGTGGTCAGGCACCGGACCGAATTCGTCGCGCTGCAATGCCCGGAGCGCTTCCTCGCGAAACTTGCCGGTCTTCACGAGCACCCCGATCAGCGCCGACGCCTGGGCGCCGAGGACGTCGTTGTGCATGTCGTCGCCGACCATCACCACCTGGGTCGGTTCGAGCGCCATCAGTTCCACAGCGGCCCGAAAGCCGAGGGGCGACGGTTTGCCGATCGCCTTGATCTTGCGGCCGACCGCTTTCTCGAGGCCTTCGAGGTACACGCCGGTGTCGATCTTGAGGCCGTCGGCGGTCGACCACGTCATCGACCGGTGCATGGCGATCGCCGGCACGCCGTCCATCATCATCTCCAGCACCTTCGACAACGCGTCGTGGCTGAAGACCGGACCGGCGCCGCCGAGCACGATCACCTCCGCGGCGGACGGGTCGTCGGTGAGTTCGACGTCGGACATGTCCTCGGCGATCGGACCTTGGTTGAGCACCCACACGCGTTTGCCGGGGAAGGTCGACGACACGTATTCGGCGGTCAGCTTGGCCGCTGTGAGGATCTCCTTCGCGTCGACCTCGAACCCGCACTCACCGAGCGCCTCGGCGATCTCCCCGCGCGACCGGGACGTGGTGTTGGTCAAGAACATTCGCGGGATGCCGCGGTCGGCGAGTTCGGCCACCGCGTCGACAGCGCCGGGCAGCGCCTTCCACGAGGTGACCATCACCCCGTCGATGTCGAGCAATATGCCCAAAGCCATGGCACCGAATGTAGTGCGACGCCCGGGGAGTTGCAGCGCGGCGGACGGAGCTCACCCCAGCCGGAGGACCTCGACGTCGTCGTCGGGAGCCAGCTCGGTCACCTCGGGAGGAATGTCGATCAGCGCGTCGGCCGCTGCGAGATAGCGGAGATGATGCGACGCCGGCGGACCGATCGGATCGATGATCGGCGCAGCGCCGTCGTCCGAGCGGATCACCCCGCGCAGGAACTGCCGCTTGCCCGGCGTCGAGCGCACCGCCGAGCCGAGCCGAGCATGCACGCGCGGTCGGTGTGGTGACATCTCCGCGGCCGCCCGCAGCGGAGGCCGGATGAACACCTCGAACGACACGAGCGCGCTGACCGGGTTGCCGGGCAGCGTGACGATCGGCACCCGACGTCCACCTGGCGCGGCGATGTGACCACAGCCCTGGGGCATGCCGGGCTGCATCGCGACCTTCACGAACTCGACGTCCGGGTTGCGTGACAGCGCATCCTTGACCACCTCGAACGCGCCCGCACTGACGCCACCGGAGGTGATGATCGCGTCGGCGTCGTCGGCGACGGTGTCGAGCCGGGCGAGGAAATCGTCGACGTCGTCCGGGACGAAATGCAGATGACGCGCGATGGCCCCCGCCTCGGTCACCGCGGCCGTGAGCATCGCGCCGTTGGATTCGTAGATCTGTCCGTGCTCGAGTTCGGTTCCGGGAGCGACGAGTTCGGACCCGGTGGACAGCACCACGACCCGGAGTCGCCGAGCCACCGTCACCTCGGCGATCCCGAGCGCAGAAAGCAGCCCCACCTGCGACGCTCCGATCACGGTGCCGCTCGGCAGTGCTCGTTCGCCGTGCAGGATGTCGGAGCCCGCAGCTCGAATGTGCTTGCCGACCTCGACAGCAGCGGTGATCGACACCGTGCTGGTCGAGCCGTCGGTGAGCTCGACCGGTACCACCGCATCCGCCCCCTCGGGCAGCGGCGCACCGGTCATGATCCGATGTGCGGTGCCGGGCGCGAGGACCAGCGAGTCGGTGCGGCCGGCAGGGATGTCGTGGGCCACCGGTAGTGCGACAGGATGCTCTGGGGTGGCCGACGCGATCTCTGCAGCACGGACGGCGTAACCGTCCATCGCGGAGTTGTCGAAACCGGGAAGCGAGATGGGCGCATGAACGTCGCCCATCGTGACCAGACCCAAGGCATCGGGCGTGGGCAGGCGGACCGCTTCCGGAGCCGGAAACAGTGCCGCGACGACAGCTTGGTGCTCGACGACCGAACGCATGATGCTCAGCATGCCACCCCGCCCCGCGGACACCCACGGGATCTAAGCTGTAGCCGTGCCCGTTGGCACATTCATCGACGCAACAGGAGGCAGTGGTGGCCAGACGTCCGCGACCGGACGGATCGACCAACAGCCCGGCGGGTGAGATCAACCCGTTCGCCCACCTGCTCGACCTGGCACGCGAGACGATCCCGCCGATTCATCGCGCCGGACTGCCCTTCGTTCTCGGACCCGCTGCGGTGGCGCTGCTCGGGCGGCGACATCCCTGGATCGCTCGGCCCGCCGCCCTGACCGCGGGGGCGTGCGCCGCGTTCTTCCGGCATCCGAGTCGGGTGCCGCCGACCGGGAACGGCATCGTCGTGGCACCCGCCGACGGAACGATAGCGCTGGTCGACGAAGCGGTGCCGCCCGCCGAGGCCGACCTGGGGACCGAACCGCTGCCCCGGGTCTCGACCTTCCTCTCGATCTTCGACGTCCATGTCCAGCGCGCCCCGATCGCGGGCACCGTCACGTCGGTCACCCACACTCCCGGCGCCTTCCTGTCCGCGGACCTCCCGGAGGCGAGTTCGGACAACGAACGAACCACGATGACCCTGCGCTGCGCCGACGCGACCGGCGGTGAAACGGAGATCGCGGTCGTGCAGATCGCCGGGCTCATCGCGCGTCGGATCGTCTGCGAGCCGGGGGTCGGGGATCAGCTCGCGATCGGTGCGACCTACGGCCTGATCCGGTTCGGCTCCCGGGTCGACGTCTACTTCCCGCGCGGCACTCGACCCCTGGTGTCGGTGGGCCAGCGCGCGGTCGGCGGCGAAACCCCACTCGCCGTCCTGGCGGGATGACGCGGACGCGATGACGACTACACGATGACGATTTCACGATGACGGGCCCCAAGCCGGATCGCACCAAACGGTCGTCCCGCACGCCGACCAGCCGTTCCGCCGGTCGCGCGGCGCGCTCGACCACCAAGGTCACCGGCGGGCCGACCCCGGCCGAACGCAACCGGCTACGACGACAGGCCGCGGCCGGCCGCATGTTCGTGCCGTCGGCCCTGACGATCCTGGCGATCTGCGCAGGCCTGACCGCGATGCGCGCAGCGACCACCGGCGACATCAACGCGGCCATGGGTCTCGTCGTCGCGGCTGCACTGCTCGACGGACTCGACGGTCGGGTCGCGCGGATGATGGGCGCGACCACCCGCATCGGCGCCGAGATCGACTCGCTGGCCGACGCGATCAACTTCGGCGTCGTACCGGCCATGATCGTGTATTTCCACCTCATGGACGGGCAGGATCTCGGTTGGGCGCTGGCCCTGATCTATTGCTGCGCGATCGTGCTGCGGCTGGCCCGGTTCAACACCCTGCTCGACGACGACGAAGCGCCCGCCTACACACGCGACTTCTTCGTCGGCGTTCCGGCGCCCGCCGCGGCCATCTGTGCGCTGCTCCCCATCGGTCTGGCGCAGCAGTTCGGCGACGGGTGGTGGACCTCGCTGCCCGCGGTCGGCGGGTGGCTGGTGCTGGTCGCGTTCCTCGCGGTCAGTCGCATCCCGACCGCATCGCTCAAGGCCGCGTCGGTTCCTCCGCGTGCGCTGGCAGCTGTGCTCATCCTGGTCGCCATCGGCGCTGCTCTCCTGCTGACCTTCCCGTACGTGCTGATGATGATCGCGATCGCCGGGTACGCCGCACACATCCCGTTCGCCTGGCGGTCCCGACGCTGGGTGGCGTCGCGGCCCGAGTTCTGGGAGGACCGTCCGGCCGAGCGACGCGCACAACGTCGGGCCATCCGCGCGACCGGCGGTCGTCGGCGTCGACCGGCGATCAGGAAGTCGCAGGCACGGCTCGGGCTGAACCGACCGACGGCACCGGCACCCGCCCAGGCGCCGACCGATGCGGGTGAGACGCCGTGAGCGCACCGAACGGCCTCACCCTCACCGCGCGCCTGAACACCTCGGCAGCCGATTCCCGCCGCGGTCTCGTGCGCGTACACCCCGAAGTGCTGACCGCGCTGGCGCTGCGCGAATGGGATGCGGTGTCGATCATCGGTGCCCGAGTCACCGCGGCAGTGATCGCGGCGACCGAGTCGAGCACCCCGACCGGCGTCGCGCTCCTCGACGACATCACGTTCTCCAACGCCGGGGTCAAAGAAGACGCTCCCGTGGTGCTCTCACGAGTGATCGTGCACGGCGCAAGTCGCGTGGTGGTCACCGGTTCGGCGCTGGCGACGCGGTCGGTCGACGAGGCGACGCTGCGCCGGGCGCTACTGGGCAAGGTGCTGTCGGTCGGCGACGCGGTGTCGTTGCTGCCGCGCGATCTCGGCCCGGAACTCGCCGCCACCGAGGCGACCCGATCGCTGGCTCGCTCGGTCGGCATCACGTGGACCAACGAGTTGCTGACGGTGTCGGGCACCGACCCCGCGTCGCCCGTCAGCGTGCAGCCCAACACCGCGGTGCTGTGGTCCACCGGTTCGGAAGTGCCGGATACACAAGGCTTTTCGCCGAGCATCCCGGGTCTGGGCATAGTTCCAGCGGGTTCGACACAGCGCGCGGCGACCGCGCCTGCCGACCGCGTGCCGGTGCGTCCGGTGTCCGAACTCGTCGGCGTCGACATCCAGATCGGCAAACTCACCGAATGGCTGCAGATCACCCTCGACGAGCCCGAGGTCCTGCGCACACTCGGCGCGGCACCCCGACTCGGCGTGCTGATCTCCGGGCCGGCCGGCGCAGGTAAGGCGACAATGGTGCGTTCCGTATGCGCCGACCGCCCGCTCGTCAGCGTCGACGGTCCGACGACCGGCGCCATGGAGTCCAACGCCCGACTCCGTGTGGTGACCGACGCCCTCGCACAGGTCCGCGGCGGCGGTGGCGTACTGCTCATCACCGACGTCGACGCCCTGCTGCCCGCCGAACCCGACCCGGTGGCGACGCTGATCCTCGACGCGTTGCGGTCGGGCATCGCCGACGGGGCGGTCGCGCTGATCGCGACGACCGCCGAACCCGCTCGCCTCGACGTCCGACTCCGCGACCCCGACCTCTGCGACCGCGAACTCATCGTCGGCCTGCCCGACGCGGCGACCCGCGCCCGTCTGCTGTCCGCGATACTCAAAGGCGTTCCCACCGACGGCGATCTGGATCTGGCCGCCGTCGCCGCCCGCGCCCCCGGCTTCGTCGCCGGTGATCTCGCGGCGCTCACCCGCGAGGCCGCGTTGCGTGCGGCGGCCCGCGCAAGCAACGACAAGTCGTCGCCCGCCCTGCGCACCGACGACCTCCTCGGCGCTCTGTCCGTGATCCGGCCGGTGTCGCGCGGCGATTCGCCGGAGGTCGCGCTGGGGTCCATCACGCTCGACGACGTCGGCGACATGGTCGAGACCAAACAGGCCCTCACCGAGGCCGTGCTGTGGCCGTTGCAGCATCCCGACACCTTTGCCCGGCTCGGTGTCGAACCTCCGCGCGGCGTGCTGCTGTTCGGCCCACCCGGGTGCGGCAAGACCTTCGTCGTGCGGGCCCTCGCCGCGTCGGGCCGGCTGTCGGTGCACACGGTCAAGGGCGCCGAACTCATGGACAAGTGGGTCGGTGCTTCGGAGAAGGCCGTTCGTGATCTGTTCGCGCGCGCACGGGAATCTGCGCCGTCGCTGATCTTCCTCGACGAGGTCGACGCCCTGGCTCCGCGTCGCGGTCAGTCCACCGACTCCGGGGTCGCCGACCGGGTGGTTGCGTCGCTGCTCACCGAGCTCGACGGTGTCGAACCCCTGCAGGACGTGGTGGTCCTCGGCGCCACCAACCGTCCCGACCTCATCGACCCGGCGCTGCTGCGGCCGGGTCGTCTCGAACGACTGGTGTTCGTCCCGCCGCCGGATGCCGCGGCGCGCGCCGACATCCTGCGCGCCACCGGTAAGAACGTCCCGCTCGACGGCATCGACATCGACGACCTCGCCGCCGACCTCGACGGCTACTCCGCAGCCGACTGTTCGGCATTGCTCCGCGAGGCAGCGCTGTCGGCGATGCGCCGCGACATCGACACCGCGACCGTCACCGCCGACGACGTCACCGAGGCCCGTAGCCGGGTGCGGCCGTCGCTGGACGCCGCCCAGGTGGAGAACCTCCGCGCCTACGCCGAGCGTCGCGTGGAGTAGGCGGCGCTCCAGCGCCGAGCGGGTCGCGTCAGCCCCAGGTCCCCGACTCCAGCAATTCCTTGGCCTCGAGTCGGCGGAGTTTGCCCGACGTGGTTCGGGGCAAGGTTCCGGGGTCGACGAACACCACGTCGGTCGGCAGCACCCCGCACTCTGCGGCCACGGCGGTACCGACGTCGGCCCGTGCCGCGTCGGCATCCCGGCCGCGGAACTCGGCGATCACCACAAGCCCTGGGCGCGAAGATGATTCCGCGCGGGCCACGGCGACGACACCACCACTGCGCACGCCCTTCACCGTCGCAGCTGCCCGTTCGACCTCCACCGGATACAGATTGCGGCCGGCCACGATGATGATCTCCTTGGACCGCCCACAGATCACCAGTCGCCCGTCGATCAGATAGCCGAGATCGCCGGTCGCGAACCACTCGCCCGGTCGCAGCGGTGGCTGACCGAGGTACCCCGACATCATCGATGTCCCGCGGATCTCGACGGAACCGACGTCGCGTCCGGCGATCGCCTGGACCGCCACATCCGCCGTCACCACCCGAATCTCCATGCCGGGCAAGGGCTCACCGAGGATCGCGTAGCGTCGTCGAATTGCCTCACCACCGCCCGGCGGTGTGACGAGGACGTCGTCGTAGTTGGCTCCCTCACCCGCCGACGGCATGGTGACCGCGCACGCCGATTCAGCCATCCCGAACGCGGGAGTGGCGGCAGCAGGGTCGAACCCGACCTTGGCCGCCTCCGCGAGGAACTTGTCGAAGGCGTCCGGATCGATGGGTTCGCCGCCGCTGATCGCCACCCGCAAATGCGACAGGTCGGCATCGCGCAGAAGACGCCCGTAGCGGCCGAGCAGGTCGTAAGCGAAGTTGGGTGCTCCGGTGACCGTTGCGCGGGTCTCGGTGAGCCATTTCGGCCAACTGAACGGCGATGCCGCGAACGCCGTGTTGGGGACGACGAAGATGGGTCCGCCGACCCCCATCGAGCCGAGCAGGAACATCAGGCCCATGTCGTGGTAGAGCGGCAACCAGCTGAACCCGACGTCATGCTCGGCACTCAGTCCCAGCCGTTCACCCATCTCGACGGCATTGGTGAGGGCCGCGGCCCGCGAGATGACCGCGGTCTTGGGCTCGCCGGTCGAACCAGCGGTGCCCTGCAGGATCGCGGGATCCTCAGGGGAGGCGGGGACCGGTTCGAAATCGGCGGCATCCGCGTCGACGCCGTAGGTTCGTGCATCGGTCACCCGCAGCGTCCCGTCGATCTCCGAGAGTTGGGCGAGTTCGGTGCCGCCACCGAGGACGGTGGTCACCCCCACGCCGACGAACCTCTCGTAGGTGGTTTCCGCCCAACGGTCGCGGTCCGCTCCACGCACCGGACCGGGCAGGATCGACACCGCGACCCCCGCGAGGAAGGCGCCCTGAATTGCTGCGATGAGATCAATCGTCGGGTCGCCGATGAGGCCGAGGGCACCGGGTCGCGCCGGGCCGGTCGCTGCCGACGACGCATCGTCGAGCAGTTGCTTTGCGATCTGCGCCGAGCGGGAATGTACCTGCCGCCAGGTTCGCACTTCCCATTGCTTGCACTCGCCGTCCAGCACCGACACCTCCGCGACCGATCGCATCGCGTCGCGGAAGTGCCGTGCCAGCTTGTCGGTATCGGTGAGGCTGTCAGTATCGGCGAAGTTGGGGCTTGTCTGAGTCACGCTCGGTCCTCCGGTGGGTGGTCGAAGGTCGAGCCCTCAACTGCTTTGGCAAGCCTCACTTTACCCGTGGGAAATACGCACTGCGAACTGATTAGTTGGCTGCCGTCGGCGCCTGCGGCTGGTTCTGGCCTCCGGATTGTTGCCCGTTGGGCATCTGACCCTGACCCATCTGACCATTCGGCATCTGACCCGGCCCCATCTGACCGTTCATGCCACCCGGCCCCATCTGGCCATTCATGCCACCCCGGCCGCCCGGTCCGTTCATCTGGTTCGAGTTGCTCGAACTGTTGTCGCCGACGATGTAACCCGCCCCGAATCCGAGCAGGCCGGCGAGCACGGCGATGCCCACCCCGCCCGCGACGATCGCGTTCTTGACCTTCGACGGCAGATTCACACCGCCGCGATCGACGGGTTCGGTGGGCTGTGGTGTAACCGGCGCCGGTTCGGTCAGCGTTGCCGTCGCAGCGGTGCCGGTGTCGTGCGTAGGTGTGGTGTCGGACATCGGTGTCGATCTCACTTTCTCAGTGGCCCGACGATCGCCGGGCTCGGTGAATGTGAGACCACGGTGCCCGCGGGCGCTATGTCCGGACTGCCGGGCGCCTGCCAATCGGCTGTGAGCACAGAGTCCGGGCGTCAGAAGCCGGCGGCCGGGGTCAGGCAGCGGTGACCTGGTAGATCACCGACGACGCCCCTGCAGCGGCCTGCGGCGAGGTCCCGACCGTCACCACGTACTTGGTGCCGTCCTTGTCCGCGGACAGGATCACCACCATCTGGCCGCCGACGGAGTTGCGCGACGATTCGACGTACCCGTCGTCGGTGAGCTTCTTCACGGCCACGTCGAGTTGATTGCCACCGTTGGCCGGGCCCTGGATCGTCACCGTCCAGCCCTGCTCCTGGGTGCCCGACGCACTGAGCACGGTCCCGTCGAGGAGGGGCACCTGGTCTTTGGGGAAGTCACCCGGCAGGGCGACCCCGTCGGGCGCCGACTCCTCGGCGGTTCCGCAAGCACCGAGAACACCGATCGCGGTGGCCATCGCGGCGATCGCGAGAGCGGTACGAACGAGCCACCCGAACCTGAACATGGGAGCAACGGTAAGCTAGGTCGCGCGGGCAGACGTCCGTGACACCCCGCCGATCGAGAAGACGGAGTGCCCTTTTGATTTCTGTGTTGGCCGCGCTGGCAGTGTGTGCTGTCGTCGCACCCGCAGTGATCCACGCGATGGGCACCAAGGGTTTCTACGTTCTCGCCCTCGCCCCCGCCGGAGCACTCGCCTGGGTCGTCGCCGAATGGCCGGACGCCGACCCCGCACAAGCGCGCACCGAAACGCTCGAGTGGGTTCCGTCGCTGCAGATGGACATCACCACCCGGTTCGACACACTCGCCGCCATCATGTCGGTGCTCATCCTCGGCGTCGGCGCGCTGGTGCTCTGCTACTGCGCCCACTACTTCGACGACGCTCGTCCGCGGGTCGCCATCTTCGGTGGCGAGATGATCGCGTTCGCCGCCGCGATGTTCGGTCTGGTCGTCTCCGACAACATGCTCGTGCTCTACGTGTTCTGGGAGCTCACGACCGTCCTGTCGTTCATGCTGGTCGGCTTCTACGCGGTACGTGCGACGTCACGCCGCGCAGCGACGCAGGCCCTGCTGGTGACCACCGCGGGCGGCCTGGCGATGCTGGTCGGGATCATCATGCTCGGCGAACGCAGCGGCACGTACCTGCTCTCCGAGATCATCGCGAACCCACCCGCGTCGGGGTCCTACGTCGACGTCGCGGTGGTGCTGCTGCTGATCGGCGCCCTGACCAAATCCGCGATCGTCCCGTTCCACTTCTGGTTGCCCGGCGCGATGGCGGCGCCCACCCCCGTCAGCGCGTATCTGCACGCGGCCGCGATGGTGAAGGCCGGCATCTACCTCATCGCCCGACTGGCCCCGGCGTTCGCGACGACGATGAGCTGGCACGTGGCGGTCGTCGTGCTCGGGTGCGTGACGATGGTGATGGGCGGTTGGCGTTCGCTACGTGAACTCGACCTGAAGCTGATCCTCGCGTTCGGCACGGTGTCGCAGCTCGGTTTCATGGCCGTCCTGGTCGGCATCGGCGACGCGAACGTCGCGATGGCCGGTCTGACGATGCTGGTCGCGCACGCCATGTTCAAGGCGTCGCTGTTCATGGTGGTCGGCATCATCGACCACTCCACCGGTACGCGCGACATCCGCAAACTCGCTCGACTCGGCCATCGGCTGCCGGCGTTGGCCTTGATCGCGGCGATCGCGGGCGCAAGCATGGCCGGACTCCCGTTCACCTTCGGTTTCGTCGGCAAGGAGACGGCCTTCGGTTCGGTGTGGACCACCGGATCGTTCACGTCGTGGCAGGCCGAGACCATCGACATCGTCCTGCTGGTCGGCTCGATCATCACCTTCGCCTACACGTGCCGATTCCTGTGGGGTGCCTTCGGCCGCAAGGTCCGTGCGACGCCGAGTCCGGCGGTCGCCAAGATGCATCCGCCCGCCACCCTGTTCTTCCTGTCTCCAGTTGTGCTTGCCATCGGCGGTATCGTCGCCGCGCTGGTCAGCCCGCAGATCGGCAACCTCTTCGAACCGTACGCCGAGACCCTGCCCACCTACGGTCACGAGCTCGAGCACCTCGCGATGTGGCACGGTTTCGGGCTGCCGGTGGTGTTCTCGATCGTCGTCGTCGTCGCGGGTGCCGGAGTCTTCCTGGTGGCCCGGCAGCTGCGCGGACGCCTGTTCCGCTACCGCCAGCCGGTCAACGCCGACCGCATCTACGACGCCACGCTGCGCGGCGCCGACACCCTGTCGCTGATGCTGACCCGCAACACCCAGCGCGGATCGCTGCCGGTGACCCAGGGTGTGATCCTCGCGACGTCGATCCTGCTGCCGGTCGTGGTGCTGTTCCTGGGCGCCCGCAACAGTCTGGACATCGACGGCCTCGGGTCGCCGCCACAGGTGGTGATCGGCGGGATCATGATCGCGTCGGCGCTGGCAGCGACCGTCTTGCGCAACCGTCTTGCCGGCACGCTGATCGTCGGCGTCACCGGCTACGGCTGCGGCATGCTCTTCGCGCTCTACGGCGCACCCGACCTCGCACTCACCCAGTTCCTCGTCGAGACCCTCACGCTGGTCATCTTCGTGCTGGTGCTGCGCAAGCTGCCCGCCGAACCCGAACCGCGGCATGCCACCGGCTTCAAGCCATTGCGCGCGCTGATCGGCGTGGCCTTCGGCGCGATGCTCGTGGCCGTCGGCTTGTTCGCCGCGGCAGCACGTTCCACGCAGCCACTGCACGTCGACATCCCGGAAGCCGCCTACAAGTTCGGCCACGGCGCGAACGCGGTGAACGTCCTGCTCGTCGACATCCGCGCGTGGGACACGCTCGGCGAGGTGTCGGTGCTCATCGTCGCCGCGACCGGCGTGGCGTCGATGGTGTTCCGCAACCGCCGGTTCGGTGCCGCACCCCGCGTCGCCGACGCCGCCCGACTCAACGGCAACACCCTCAACGGACACACCGACACCGCCGAGGACGACGATCCGATCCCGCCCGACCGCACCACCTGGTTGCTCGGCAGCGGCCTGCGCGATCCGCGACACCGGTCGATGGTGCTCGAGGCCACCACCCGCCTGATCTTCCCGACCATGGTGGTGCTGTCGGTCTACTTCTTCTATGCCGGCCACAACGCGCCGGGCGGTGGTTTCGCCGGCGGCCTCACCATGGGGTTGGCGCTGGTGCTGCGCTACCTCGCCGGCGGACGCTACGAACTCGGCGAGGCGCTGCCCGTGGAGCCGGGCCGCATCCTGGGTGCCGGTCTCGCGATCTCGGCGACCACCGCGGTCGTCTCGCTGTTCCTGGGGGCGCCCGCGCTCTCGTCGGCGGTCTTCACCATCACGCTCCCCGTACTCGGCGACATCAAGCTGGTCACCGCCCTGTTCTTCGACCTGGGCATCTACCTCATCGTCGTCGGGCTGGTGCTCGACGTGCTACGCAGCCTGGGCGCACGCCTGGATGTCGAGACCGCCGTCGAGGCGAATCAGCCGCTATCGGATCAGCGGGTGAGCCGATGAGCGTCAACCTGTTCCTACTGATCGTCGTCGGCTCGATGGCGGCCTGCGGCGCGTATCTGCTGATGGAACGCAGCGTGGTCCGGATGCTGCTCGGACTGCTGCTCTGCGGCAACGCCATCAACCTGCTGATCATCACGATCTCGGGTGGCATGGGCAATCCGCCCATCATGGGACGGTCGTCGGACAACCGGCCGGCCGACGCCGACCCCCTCGCCCAGGCGATGGTGCTGACCGCCATCGTGATCACCATGGGTGTGGCGGCGTTTGTGCTCGCCATGGTGTACCGCTTGTTCGTCCTCAACCGCGACGACGACGACCTCGACGACGACACGGAGGACGTCAAGATCCAGTCGACGACGCTCGACACCGCACCCGACCGCGACCGCACCGACGACCCGGTCACCCACGCCGACACCAAGGCCGGCGACTTCTTCGACGACGACGGCAACCCCCTGACCGCAGAAGAAGCGGCCGCCCGACACCGGGAGCTGCTCGAGACCGACATCATGCCCGAGGAAGCCGACGTCATCGACGAGATCGGCGACGACACGGACGGTGACGACACAGACAGCGATGCCAACCCGGTGACGACTGGGGGTGATGGCCGATGACACCGCAGGAGTCCTGGTTCCCGGTCCTGATCGTCCTCCCGACTCTGGTCCCGATGATCGCGGCGGCACTGACGCTGCTGCAGAGCCGTAGCCCGCGCTTCCAGCGCGCGGTGACGACCGGCGCGATCGGCACCGCGTTCGTCGCGTCGTGCCTGCTGCTCTACCTCACCAACCGCTATGGCACCTGGTCGCTCACCATCGGCGGGTGGGGCGACAAGGGTTACCCCAACGGACCTCTCGGCATCACCCTGGTCGTCGACCAGCTCGCCGCGCTGATGCTGGTGGTGTCGACGAGCGTGCTGCTGTGCGTCGTCGTCTACGCGATCGGACAGGGTATCCGGGACGGCACCGAGCAGCAGCCGGTCTCGATCTTCCTGCCCACCTATCTGATCCTGACCGCGGGTGTGTGCAACGCCTTCCTCGCCGGCGACCTGTTCAACCTGTACGTCTCCTTCGAGGTGCTGCTGGCCGCGAGCTTCGTGCTGCTCACCCTGGGTGCCAGCGCCGAACGCGTGCGGGCCGGTGCGTCATACGTGATGGTCTCGATGGTGTCGTCGCTGATCTTCCTGGCGGGCATCGCCTTCGCCTACGCGACCACCGGCACGCTGAATCTCGCGGAGATGGCCCTTCGGCTCGACGACGTCCCTAGCGGCACCCGCAACGCGCTCTATGCCGTCCTGCTGGTGGCCTTCGGCATCAAGGCCGCGGTGTTCCCACTCTCGACGTGGCTGCCCGACTCCTACCCGACCGCGCCTGCCCCGGTGACCGCGGTGTTCGCCGGTTTGTTGACCAAGGTCGGTGTGTACGCGATCATCCGCGCGCATTCGCTGCTGTTCCCTGGCGGGTCAATGGACAACATGCTCCTCGTAGCCGGGCTGCTGACCATGCTGGTGGGCATCTTCGGTGCCATCGCCCAGTCCGACATCAAACGTCTGTTGTCGTTCACCCTGGTCAGTCACATCGGCTACATGATCTTCGGTATCGCATTGTCGTCGGAGATCGGGATGTCGGCGGCCATCTTCTACGTGGCACACCACATCCTCGTGCAGACGACGCTGTTCCTGGTGGTCGGGCTGATCGAGCGGCAGGCCGGGTCGGCGTCGCTGCGACGGCTCGGTGGCCTGATCGCCAGCCCGGTGCTGGCGGCCCTGTTCCTCATCCCGGCGCTGAATCTGGGTGGTATTCCGCCGTTCTCCGGGTTCATCGGCAAGGTCGCGTTGCTCGAGGCGGGCGTGCAGGACGGTTCGGTGCTGGCCTGGGCGCTCGTCGCCGGGTCGGTGGTCACCAGCCTGCTCACCCTGTATGTGGTGGCCCGCGTCTGGACCAAGGGCTTCTGGCGACCGCGCGCCGACGCCCCCGAGGGTGACATGGCCGATCGCGGGCCGTCTGCGCTGATCGACGAGAGCTCCGACATCGCCTTCGACGACCGTCCCGACGTCGGCCGCATGCCGATCACCATGGTGGTCCCCACCGCACTCATGGTCGCCGCCGGATTGGTCCTCACCCTGTGGGCCGGTCCCATCCTGGGCTTCACCGATCGCGCGGCCACCGACATCGTCGATCGCAATGTGTACGTCGAAGCCGTGCTGGGAGAAGGTGCCGCGAGATGAGTTCAGAATCGCGGCCACGCGCGCCGGTGGTCTCCACGAAGGGACCGGTGCGCTCTTTCATCATCAACGCGTGGCGCGTCTCGCTGCTGTTCATCTTCTGGCACTTCGTCGGAGCCCTCGTCTGGGTTCGCGGTCACGTGCGCGTACCGCGCTGGTTCGGCACCGACAGCCGCGAGGTCGCGGTGCGGCTCTGGACCATCGCATGGCTGACGTTTGTGTGGGTCCTGTTGTGGGGCACCATTTCCTGGGCCAACATCCTGGCCGGACTCCTTCTCGCGGTACTGATCCTCACCGTTCTGCCGTTGCCGCGGGTACCGGTGGAGGGCCGCATCCACCCGCTTTCGCTGCTGCGCCTGCTGATCAGCCTGTTCTTCGACTTCTTCGTGTCCAGCGCGCAGGTCGCCTGGATGGCCATCCGACCGGGACCACCGCCGCTCGGTGCGGTCATGCGGGTGCGGGTGGCGATCAAGTCCGACATGGTGCTCACGCTGGCCGTCGACTATCTCAACCTCGTGCCCGGCACCATGGTGGTTGAGATCGATCACCGGCGCCGAATGCTCTACATCCACGTCTTCGACGTGCGCACCGAGAAGCAGGTGCGCGCCTTCTACGACCAGATCGCTTATGTCGAGCGCATGTTCGTCAAGGCGTTCGAGCGCGACAGCGAGTGGCATCCGAGCCCGTATCACGGCATCGACGACGATTTCCACGGCGTTCGGTTCGCCGACCGGGAACGGGTCATGGATGTGAAGCGAGGTGAATCGTGACGGTTGTCTGGTTGTTGTGCGCGGGCATGCTGCTGATCTCGGCGGTACTGACGACGATCCGCGTCCTCCGCGGTCCCACCACCCTCGACCGGCTGGTGGCGCTCGACGTCATCATCGCCCTGTGCATGTGCGGCCTCGGCCTGTGGGCTGCCTACAGCCTTGATTCGACGGTGGTCCCGGCGATCGTCGCGCTCTCGCTGCTGAGCTTCACCGGTTCGGTGGCCATCGCCCGTTTCCGAGTCCGGGACGACCAGACATGATCATCGACATCGTCAGCGGCGTACTGATGTTCCTCGGAAGCGCGCTGGCGCTCACCGCCGCCATCGGCATCCTCCGCTTCCCCGACACACTCAGCCGCATGCACGCCGCCACCAAGCCGCAAACCTTGGGCCTGCTCCTTTTGCTCCTCGGTGCGATGCTCCGTCTCGGCCACAACGTCGACGTCGGAATGCTCATCCTCGCAAGCCTTTTCGCCCTGATGACCGCGCCGGTGGTCGCACATCGCATCGGCCGCCTCGTATACCAGGAACAACGCGCACGGGACGGCCTGATGGACCGTGCGGACATGGAAGCGGGAGATCGGGACTGAGCCCAGCTTCCGCCGCCGCCTTCCGCTGATCGAGCCGACTCCGAGCCCCCCGTCACGCTGATCGAGCCGACACCGAACCCCACGCTGGTCGAGCCCACCGCCGGCCTCGTCACGCTGATCGAGCCGGTACCGAGCCCCCTGGGGCGAGGCACCGTGTCGAGATCCGCCGGATCGAGCCGGTACCGAGCCCCCTGGGGCGAGGCACCGTGTCGAGATCACTGTTGATAACCAGAACCGCCGACAACACTTCTTGTCGTACCCCTCTGAGATAGTGGACACATGTTCGAACCGGGGCGGGACACCAGCGAGGCCACACTGGCCGACGCGGGTGAAACCGATCTGGCCACAGCAGCTTCGGCGTTCACGCATATCGAGTTCGAGGTGATGGCCCGCAAAGTCCTGGCCGCCTACCACCTGGGCCGCAAAGTGTTCGACCGCGTCCAGGCCGCCGACTCCGACCGCTACCGCAAACGCATGCCCGACAAAGCCGCCCTGCGCGAAGTCTCCCTGCATTTCGCCGTGCCCCGGCCACCGCCGGACGGTGGATGACCCTGGGCGCCCTGCTGCAAGACCTGCCGGCGGTGCGGGCAGCGTTTCTGGCCGGGGATCTCTCCGAGTCGCGGGCATCGCTGGTGGCGCACGCGGTGTGCGGCGTGGATGCCGAGCAACGCGCCGCCGCCGAAGAGGCCGCTTCATGTTGGCCGCCGATGCGTCGACGAATGCGGTGCTGTCGGACAAGTTGGATGAACTGGTGATCGCGCTGGATCCCTTGGCGGCGGCAGAAGTCCGGGAAGAGTTCGCCGAACGCTACCAGGACGTCCGATTCGGCAAAGCCCCCTACGGACAGGTCTCCGTGTCAGCGACGTTGGGGTTGGGGGATGCGCGGTATCTGCAATCCCGGATCACCGGGCTGATCAATCACTTCCTCTGCTCTGAGGATCCACGCCTGCCCGGCCAGCAACGCGCGGATGCGCTGGTCGCGATCACCCGCGGTCGCACCGAGTTGGACTGCCGGTGCGGATCAGACACCTGCGGCGCCCCGGCGAACCAGACCCCCGACCCCGAACCCGACGAGGGTGACGACGACACCGACCTCGACGCCGAGGTGGCGCCCAAGCCGGACGCTGCACCCGCGAAACCCTCCACGGCGCTGGTGCCGACCAAGGCTGCCGTCGTCGTTGTGACCGATGCGCCCACGCTGGCAGGGTTGACCGGGGAGATGGTGCCGTTCGTGCCCGGGTACGGGGTCATCGACCCCGCCCACGCGCGTGCACTCGCCGAAGATGCCACCTGGACCGGCATGTACCGCGAAAGCCAACGGTTTCTGCATCGCAGCGATCCCACCGACACCGACCCGGACGGTCGGGTCAGCATGTTGCGCGCCGGACGACCCCGCAAGGCCGGCCGTGTTCAGTACCCGCCCACCTGGCCGGCAGCTCGCAGACGGGTTCGGCGCTGGTCCGGGTGCTCTCCCGCCCACCCAACCCGGCGCCGATCGACCCCACCGGACACGGTGGGCTACCTGTACCCCCGGTCGGGGCGTTGGACTACGAACCAACAGACGCACAGCGGCGCGCGATCGCGCTGACTGATCACCACTGCCGCGGACCCTACTGCGGCCGACCCGCGGAACAGTGCCAACTCGACCACGTCACGCCCTACAACCATGCCCACCCCATCGACGGCGGCTGGACCAACGCTCGCAAGCTCGCTCCTCAGGGCGGCGCCTCAGGGAGCGGTGGTGGTTCGCGGGTGGTGCTGCCTGAGTGAGCGGGTGGAGGTCCAGCCGGCAGCGGCAGCTGCGACCGCGCGCTCGGTGTCCTCGGCCACCAGATCGGCATTCACGGCGGCCCCGGCCTGAACGCCCGCACCCATCGCGACGGTGACCATCGCCGAGAGGTCGGAGGTGTTGCCGGCCGCCCACACGCCGGGGACCGCGGTCTGGCCCATGATCCCGGTCTCGATGAACACGCCACCCATCGGATGCGGGGAGGGTGTGCCGCCGAGCTGCTCGTAGAGGTCCGTCCGAGCGATGAATCGAGGCGCAACAACCACCGCGTCGGCCTCGACGACCGAACCGTCGGCGAGCTCGACGCCGTCGAGGTGGTGGGTGCCGTCGGCGTCGGTGCTCACGGCGAGCCGCCGCACCTGTGCGTCGACGACGTCAATCCCACGGGCGCGCAGTCGTTCCGAGTCGGCCGGCTCCAGCGCGGGCATGTTGTGGGTGAGCACGGTGACCTGGTCGGACAACTGCCGGAACAGCATCGCCTGATGGGTCGACATCGCGCTCGTGCCGAGCACCACGATCCGCTTGCCGCGCACCTCGTAGCCGTGGCAGTACGGGCAGTGCAGGACGTCGTGTCCCCATAGCTCGGCGACACCGGGAATGTCGGGAAGTTCGTCGACGAGACCGGTGGCGAGAATGAGTCGGCGGGCCTGGACAACCTCGCCCGACGCGAGATCCAGAGTGAAGCCGGAATCGTCGCGCGTGGCGGTGAGTACCGAATCGGTGCGGATGACGCCGCCGTAGGCCTCGAGGTCTTTGCGACCCGCGGCCAGGATGTCCAGTGGCGGCACACCCTCGTGGCCGAGGACATTGTGGGCGCCGTCGGCGGGGGCGTTGCGGGGCGTGCCGGCGTCGATGACCACGACCGAGCGCAACGACCGTGCCAACGCGATGGCCGCGCTGAGTCCGGCCGGACCGCCGCCGATGACGGCGACATCGATGATGTTCATGAAAGATTCCTTTCGGTTGCCGGGCGCGCGATCCACACGATGCGACCGGCGCGGAAGGTCAGGTCACCGCGACGGTGGAATGCGAGCGGCGAATCGTCGGACAGGAGAACGTCGAGGGCGGCGAGATCGTCGGCGTCGAGGACCTCGGCGAGGCCGACGCGGAGTCGGCTGTACCACTGCACGGCGTACTCGACGGTCTGCGGCGGCAGCGGATCGGGCTCGACGCGGATCCTTCGGTGCGCCACCACGTCGAACCCGGCTGACTGGAGGTGAGTTGTCCAGTCGGGGAACGAATTCCATCCGTTGGCCGACATCGCGGACTGGCAGCGGCCCTCGAGTCCCGACAGCCCGACACCCGGGTCGTCCGGGAGAAACTTTGGTGCACCGGCGAGTTCGATCACCGCGAGGATGCCGTCGTCGGTGAGTGCCGTGCGTGCTGCCGCGAGGAAACGGTCCGGGTCGGCGATGTGGTGCAGCGACGACGACGCCCACACCACGTCGGGATTCGACACCTCTGGATTCGACACCTCTGCCGGCCACCCGTCGTCGAGGTTCGCGAGAACTGTGCGCAGCCGGTCCGCGTATCCGGCTGCGGCAGCACGCTCGGTCAGCAACTCCGCGAGTTCGGGGGAGTGGTCGACGGCGATGATCTCTGCGGCGTCGAAACGCGCGGCGAGCCGGTCCGTGCCGGTGCCGGTGCCAGATCCGATGTCGACGACGATCTTCGGTTCGCGCGGCAGGGCGTCGCGGATCAGGTCGATCGCGTCGTCGATGTATCCACCGGCGACGGCGGCGTCGAGATCGAGCACGCTCGCCATCTGGTGATCCTGGGGATGCTCGCCGTGATTGTGGTGGTGGTGATGCGACTGGGCCATGACTCGACGGTAGCGCGGAAATGCGCGAGGGGCATACACTCTTGCGTATGACGCAAGAACTCGATGTGGTGGTCCGGCAGCGCATCCGCGGACTTCGCATCGCCAAGGGCTGGACGCTCGATGCGCTGGCCGCACGGTGCTTCCTCAGTCCGTCGACGCTGAGCCGCATCGAGACCGGTCATCGGCGCGTCGCCCTCGACCAACTCGTGCCGATCGCTCGCGCGCTCGGAACCACCCTCGATCAGTTGGTGGAACCCGCCGACGACGCCGACGTCGTGATCCGCCCCGAACCGCACACCCGCGACGGGGTCACGGTGTGGATGCTGTCGCGGGAAGGCGCACCTCAGGGGGTCACCGTCGCGAAGATGCGCATCGATGTCGACCACCCGAACGACCCCGATCACCTGGGCGTTCACCCCGGCCGCGAGTGGTTCACCGTGCTCTCCGGCACGGTGCGGCTGCTGCTCGGTGAGCGCACCATCCTCGTTCCCCAAGGTGACGCCGCGGAGTTCTCGACGATGGTGCCGCATTCGATCGGCGCGCACGGCGGACCGGTAGAGATTCTGTCGATCTTCGACCACGACGGTGAGCGAGCACACCTTCCCGGAGCGGTCGCGGCCCGCTGACCGGGCGATTCGATCGGTACAGTGGGTAGGCGATGAACACCCAGCCCCTACTCAACCGGCGCACGATGCTCGCCGCGGCCGGCGTCGGCGTCCTCGGCGCGACCCTCGCCGCGTGCAGCGGCTCGTCGTCGGACCCCGGCAAGGCCAAGGAGCCGGAAGCGCCCGTCGTCGACATCACGTTCACTCCGGCACTCGACGCCGACGACCCGAACCCGACCACGGACTTCTCCGTCAAGGTGTCCAACGGCGTCCTGAATCCCGACGTCAAACTGGTCAATCCGCGTGGCAGGGCGGTCGCGGGCAAGCTCTCCGACGACCGCACCACCTTCACCGTCTCCGAGCCGCTCGGCTATGGGACGAAATACACGTGGAGCGGCAGCGCGACCGGCACCGATCGCAAGACGAAGAACATCGAGGGCAGCTTCACCACACTGGCACCCAAGAGCCAGCTCAATGTCGTCGTCAACATCGGCGACGGCCAGGAAGTGGGCATCGCCGCGCCGATCATCCTGAAGTTCGACGGAACGGTCGAGGACAAGGCTGCCGTCGAGCGCGCACTGACCGTGACCACGACGCCGCGGACCGAGGGCTCCTGGGCGTGGCTGGGCGAGGACAACGGCTCACGCGTGCACTGGCGCACGAAGAACTACTACAAGCCGGGCACCAAGGTGCACATGTCGGCCAAGCTCTACGGCCTCGACCATGGCGAAGGTGCCTACGGTGCCGCGGACGTCACCAGCGACTTCACCATCGGGCGGGCGCAGGTCGTCAATGCGGAGGCGTCGTCGCACCAGATCGTGGTGGTTCGCGGCGGTGAGACGCTGATGACCCTGCCGTCCAGCTACGGCGGCGGCGACCTCGACCGCAACGTCACCCGGTCGGGCATCCACGTGGTGAGCGAGAAGTACGAAGACTTCTACATGAGCAACCCGGCCGCCGGATACTTCAACGTCCGCGAGCGCTATGCGGTGCGTATCTCCAACAACGGCGAGTTCATCCACGCGAACCCGGAGACCGTCGGCGTGCAGGGATCGTCGAACGTCACCAACGGCTGCATCAACCTGTCGCTGGAGAACGCGCAACGCTACTTCGAGACCGCCATCTACGGCGACCCCGTCGAGGTGACCGGCACGCGGATCGCGTTGTCGGAGGCCGACGGCGACATCTACGACTGGACCTTCGACTGGAGCGCCTGGAAGGGGATGTCGGCGATCGACGGCGAGGCCCGCGACACCACCGCACGCGCGACACCGAGCGGCGCCCCGACCCCCGACGCGACCACGCCTGCCCCGCGCTGATCCTCCGCTCCCTGAGGTGCGAGCGGAGCGAGCCTCGAAGGGTGCTGGTGAGCCGACAATGTCCTCTCACCAGGGGCATCGAGGCTCGCAGGCTCGCACCTCGGCTGGCGGGTGGTCGCTGATTCCTAACCCGTCTTGACGTTCCGCCGCGCCGACGCCTGATCGCGCGGCTTGAGCACGATCTGGTCGAGATTCACATGCGGTGGGCGTGAGGCGACGAACCCGATGACCTCGGCGACGTCGTCGGCCGTGAGCGGCGTCAGGCCCTGGTAGACGGCGTCGGCGCGTTCCTGGTCGCCGTCGAAGCGCACCAGTGAGAAGTCGGTCTCGACCATGCCGGGCGCGATCTCGGTCAGGCGGACCGGTTTGCCGAGCAGTTCGTAGCGCAGCGTGCGGTGGGTGACCGCCTGTGCGTGTTTGGCCGAGGTGTAGCCGGCGCCGTTGTCGTAGGCCTCGATCGCAGCAATCGACGTGATCGAAACGATCAGACCGTCGCCCGACGCGATGAGCGCCGGGATCAGGGCCTTGGTGATGCGCAGACTGCCGAGCACGTTGGTCTCCCACATCCAGCGCCAGTCGTCGAGGTCGGCGTTCGCCACCGGGTCGAGGCCCTTGGCGCCGCCGGCGTTGTTCACCAGAACGTTCACCGAGTCGAGACCGTCCACGAACTGGGCCACCGAGTCCTCGTCGGTGACGTCGAGTTGTCTTCCGGTACCACCGATTTCGTCGGCGAGCGCCTTGACACGGTCGACGCGGCGTGCTCCGAGCACCACGTGGTAGCCCTGTTTGGCGAGCTGTCGTGCGGTGGCCGCGCCGATCCCGGAACTGGCACCGGTCACCACCGCGATCTTCGACGAGTCATTCGGTTGCTGCGCTGAGAAGTCGGTGTGCTCGCTGGTCATGGAACTCAGCTTACGACCCTCGACTCACGACGGATCCAGGGTCGAGTGCCTGCTAGATTCACTCCATGGTTGGGGTGGTGCCGGCGACATTGCAGGTCACCTCTGCCGCTGCGGCCGCCGTGCTGCACGCGATCCGGGTGGGTGGCCCGGTCACGCGCGATCACATCACGTCGACGACGGGCTTGTCCGCGGCCACCGTCAACCGCCAGGTACACGCTCTTGCGGCGCACGGACTCGTCGTCGAACGACCCGACCTGATCGACCCCGGCGCCATCGGTAGGCCCAAGAACCCGCTCACCATCGATCGCGACAAGCTGTGTGTGGCCGGGATGCACGTCGGTGCACGTCGCACGGTCCTGGCGATCGCCGATCTCGGCGGTCGCACGCTCTACAGCCACGCGGTGCTCACGCCGTCCGGCGACCCACGGGCCGCGGTGGCGCAACTGTGCGGGCTGCTTGCCGAACTGGCGGGGCGATTCAGCGGACGACGGCTGCTATGGGCGGGCGTCGCGATCGGCGGAGCGGTCGACATCGAGACCGGAGTGGTCAGCCACCCGGTGCTGGGGTGGCGGCAGCAGGCGCTGGGCGCGACCCTCGCCGATGCGCTCGGCGTCCCGGTGTCGGTGTGCGAGCATGTCGAGGCGATGGCCGCGGCCGAACTGTTGCTGACCTATCCGCGGGCCGAAGCCGGGTCGGGGCTGTTCTTCTACGCCCGCGAAACCGCCGGTATGGCAATGACTCTCGACGGTCGGGTGCACGTGCCCGAACGAGGTGCGGGCACCATCGCGCACTTGCCGGTCCATGCGCCGGTGCTCGTCGGAGGTGATGGGGCCGGTCGGTTGCAGGACGTGATCGGCGATGAGGCCGCCGAGTCTGCGGCGGGCCGGCTGGGTGTACAGTCCGACGACCCGGCCATCCTCGACGAACGTGCGCGGGTACTCGGCCGGGCGGTCGCGATGATCCGGGACGTGATCAATCCGGATTCGATCGTGGTCTCCGGCGATGCGTTCGCCGCGCACCCGGCGGGGCTCGCCCCCGTCCAGGCGGCCTTCGACGACGCGACCTCCATCGGCTGGCCCCTGGAGATCTCGCCGTCGAGATTCGGTGTGCGCGTTCAGGAAGCGTCTGCGATCGTGGTCGCGCTCAGCGTGATCTATGCTGATCCGGTGGTTGCGGTGGCGTCGACATGAGATGGCCGCGTCGGAAACGACGCGACCGCGATGTGCCGCACGCGGCCGATTCCCTTACGGTGGAGTCCATGACCCTCCCACGCGATGTCTCTGCGAAGCTCGAGGTCTTTGTCGGGGCACCCACCGAACTAGAGATGCAGATCACGGTCGCCAAGCTGCCCGGACTCGAGCTGACCGAAGAACTCAAAGTCGAGATCGACGGTGTGGCGATCACCCCTGAGGAGATCGTCGACGAACACGGCTCGCGCATCCACCGCTTCGAGGTCGAAGGCGGACTCATCGCCATCGACTACGCCGCATCGGTGACCAAGCCGGCCGACCCGATTCCGGTGGCCCTCACCGACCGCTCGAAGTACCTGCGGCCCAGCCGATATGCCGAGTGCGACAAGTTCTTCGGCTTCGCCGCCGGACAGTTCGACGCGACGCTGCCCGAAGGTGAACTGCTCAACGCGGTGACCGCCTTCGTCGAAGAGCGGCTCAGCTACATCCCCGGCGCGAGTGACCCCATCGACGGCGCGGCCGACACCCTGCTGGCCGGCGCCGGCGTCTGCCGCGACTACGCCCACCTCGTGGTCGCACTGCTGCGCGCATTGAACATCCCGGCCCGACTGGTCGCGGTCTATGCGCCCGGTTGCGACCCGATGGACTTCCACGCCGTCGCCGAAGCCATCATCGACGGCGAGTGGGTGGTCGTCGATGCGACCCGTCTGGCGCCGCGGCAGAGTCTGGTCCGGATCGCGACCGGCCGCGACGCCGCCGACACGGCCTTCCTCGACAACCACCGCGGATCGATCACGCTCAACACCTACGAGGTGACCGCAACCGTGCGCGGAGACTTGCCGGTCGACGACGGAACCCAACGCATTCGCATTGGGTGATGAGTGACATAGGCTGAGCGCGTGCATGCGCTCACCTGCCCGGTCTGCAACGCCCTCTCGGGATTCGACAATCTGGAATGCCCGTCCTGCGGAACCGCGGTCGGCATCCACCTCCCCACCCAATCCCTGGCCGTGGTGTCCGATGCCGGCGTGGACATCGACGGTCGTCGGTGGGTCCGATGCTCGAACTGGCAGAACCACAACTGCAACTGGCTGACGCTCGCCGAGGTGGAGCAGCGCGACATCGGGCTGCGCGGCCGGTGCTTTCCCGGATCGCTGGTCCGACGGCAACCCGACGCCGAGGACACGCTCGCGCTGGAAAAGCTGCCGACGGCGCTGCGCGATCTGCGGATGCTCGTGTACCAGCTCGTCGACCTGGGTCTGCCGGTCGAGCCGTTCTGGCGTTCCGAAGGGGGCCTGGCCTTCGACCTGCTGTCGAGTCAGACCCTGGGCACGCCGGTGATGATCGGCCACGCCAACGGTGTGGTGACCATCGACCTGGCCGAAACCCAGGACGCGTACCGCGAACGGCTCCGCGTCGATCTCGGTGAGGCCTATCGGACGATGCTCGGGCACTTCCGCCACGAGGTCGGCCACTACTACGAGCACATCCTTGTCGAAACCGGACCGGGTGCCGACCTCTACCTCGACGAATGTCGCGAGCTGTTCGGCGACGAACGTGCCAGCTACTCCGACGCCATCGAGCGGCACTACAAGTTCGGCCCACCCCGCAACTGGCAGGACTCCTTCATCTCGGAGTATGCGACGATGCACCCGTGGGAGGACTTCGCCGAATGCTTCGCCCACTACCTGCACATCACCGGAACCATCGACACCGCAAGGGAATCCGGGCTCATGCTGGAGAGCGATCAGGTTCGTTTCACCATGGACCGCGACATCGTGCCGCTGCGGTCATACGCCGACCAGTCCATCGAACGGTTGCTCTACGACTGGAAGTGGTTGTCCACCATGTTCAATCGGGTGAACTCGGCGATGGGTCGTCGCCCGCTGTACCCGTTCGACATCCCGAAACCCGTTGTGCGCAAACTCGGATTCGTCCACCGCGTGATCCGCGAATCGGCCCGGAGGAATCCGGCCACCGATCCGCTCGTCACCGCCGCCGCCGACGTGTGAGCTCAGCTGCCTGAGGCGCGACGAGCCCTATCCGCCCCCCGCTGCCTGAGGTGCGAGGAGCGCTAGCCGCCGGGCTGAGGAGCCCCTGCGAGGTACGAGCATGGAGCGTCTCGAAGTCGACGAGCCTCGAAGGCCTGGCGACCATCACTACCCGGTCGACCAATTGGCTTGTCTCACCGGCCCTTCGAGGCTCTCGGCTTGCGCCTCGAGCACCTCAGGGAGCGGTAGGCGGCTCGGAGCGGTGGACGGCTCGGGGTGGTGGGCGGCTCAGGCGTCGGTGGAGCCGTCTATCGCTCGACGCAGTCGGTCCAGGGCGCGGTCGGCCTCGACGGCCAGGTCGGCGAGATCATCCTGCGCTTTGACGGATTCCAGTGTCGTCTGCCAATCACCGACGCGTTGCGCCAGTCGGGCGTGCGGGGCGGATCGGGCCGGCGGCGAGTGCAGGGTGGTCTGGAACTGCATCACCCGGTACGGCCAGTGGGTTCGGGTGTTCCACTGCGACACCGCGATACCGATACCGTTGGGGACGTCCAGCGTCGACCCGGGAATGATGTAGCCGCCGTACGCTTGTGCGACCCGACCGCCCGGATGGTCCTCGACCGACCAGTCCGACAGCTCGGAGATCGGCATCGTCTTGACGCGAGAACCCACGTCGTCGGTGGGGCGCTCGAGTACCCGGTAGGAGAGTCCGCGGTCGGAGATGCAGAAGCCGCCGAGTACCCAGCCCACCCCGTGCTCACCCCGCAGACGACGAAAGGTGGTCTCCCGCCACAGCTCTCCGGGTGGCGTGATCACCGTCGGCGGAACGCCCCAGGCCCACCGGCCATCCTGGAATCCCCAGGTGACGTAGCGATCGCGGTCGCCGATGTCGGCGGGACGCACACGTCGCAGGATCATTCCCGAACCCGCCTGGAACACCGTCGAGATCACGTACACCCAACCGTCGTCGGGGTCGTAGTCCCAGGTCCACGACTGTGCCAAACCGTCGTGGAGGCCGGCGGCGAAGCCCGCATGCCGTCCCATGTGGCCCCACGTGACGCCGTTGTCGGACGACCGCCAGATCTCCGACCACGCCACCCGCGGGAATCCCTTTATCACCATGGCGTGCAGGAACAGGTCGTCGCCGACGCGCAGCACGTCACTGGGGATCACCGTGGAGAATCCGCCGCGGCGCCAGGGCGGGGAATCGTGGGTGTAGGGCCACAATTGGCGCGCGTAGTCGGGGTCGGGGCCGCCCGCGTGCTCCCATACCAGCTCGCCGCCGGGATCACGGTGGCCGACCAGGATGACCGGAGACCGCCAATCCGGTGATCCGGCCCGCGCATCACGGTAGGTGTCACCGAAAACGGCGACGATCTTGCCGTTTGGCGCCTGCACCATGGCACCCAGATCCGCTGCGCCCACACCGAAGTCATCGGAACATCCCGGACCTGTCAGGTTGGCGACCTTCATTCCCCCGATCGCGGAGTTCGCGGCCGGACTCTCACGACGCCAGAAAGCCATCGGACCCGATCGGCGTCAGGTGCCGGTGCCCGACGGTTGACGATGCGTGGCGACGAAGTCGAGAACCGTTGCGACGTCGTCGGTGTCGTCGACGCGGTAGCCGGCGATGGTGTCGCCGGTGCCGACCTTGATACCGACGTCGCCGTCGGCGGGCCGCAGGTGAGCGAATGCCTTCTCGTCGGTCACATCGTCGCCGATGTAGATCACCACATCGGCATCGTGTTGCTTGCGAAGCACATCGAGCGCGTGGCCCTTGCTGGTCTCGATGACGGCAAGTTCGATGATGGCCTTGCCCTCGGTCACCTGAACGCCGCTCCACGACGCCGGGCCGCGGCGCACCCGATCCAGCGCGTCGTCGGCGTCCTGCTCGACGTTACGCACGTGCAAGGTGGTGCTGGCCGGTTTGGTCTCGACCATCGCTCCGGGGTAATCGCTTGCAATGGACCGCAGTTCGGCGATCAGGCGATCGAGTAGGGCCGCGCGCTCCGGGGTGATCTCCTCGGCGAAGCCGGACTCGAACTCGCTGCCGTGACTGCCCACCAGGATGGCCGGGGCATGCAGACCGGACAGCTGGGCCAACACGGCGAGCTCACGGCCCGAGATGACCGCGACAAACGTATCGGGAAGAGCGGCAACGTGTTCGATCGCCGTGATCGACGCCGGATTGGGGACGGCATCTTCAGGCCGCGACACGATCGGCGAGATACAGCCGTCGTAGTCCGATGCGACCAACAGTCGGCCCCGACCTGCCGCTGCCGTGAGTGCTTCGGTCAGGTCCCCGGGGATTCCGTTGGCGCTCATGTGTTCTGAACACTCCGCTCGTCCGACTCCAACACGGCCTCCGCGTCGGACTCGCTGACCAGGTGGACACCACGATTGGCCGACGACGCGGTCTCCGCTGTCGCCGACAACGCACCCAGGAAGGCCTCCGCCCACTTGGCGACGTCGTGCGTCAGGACCTGCCTGCGCAGGGCTCGCATGCGGCGTCGGCCCTCGTTCGGAGTCTGGTCGACGGCAGCCGCGATCGCGTCCTTCACGCCGTCCAGATCGTACGGGTTGGCCTGGTAGGCAGAGCGCAATTCCGCTGCAGCCCCAGTGAATTCGCTGAGAACCAGCGCACCGCCGAGATCGCTGCGGCAGGCCACATACTCCTTGGCCACCAGGTTCATGCCGTCGCGTAGCGGCGTGACGAGCATGACGTCGGCAGCCACAAAGAACGCGATGAGTTCGTCGCGCGGGACCGGGCGATGCAGGTACTGGATCACCGGCTGCCCGACCGCCCCGTAACTGCCGTTGATGTTGCCGACCAATTGCTCGATACCGGCCCGCATCTTCACGTAGCTGTCGACGCGTTCGCGGCTGGGCGTCGCGAGCTGCACCATCACCGTCTCGTGCGGGTCGATGCGTTCTTCTGCGAGCAATTCGGAGAGCGCGCGGAGCCGCACGTCGATGCCCTTGGTGTAATCGAGGCGATCGACCCCGAGCAAGATCGTCTTCGGATTGCCGAGTTCCTTGCGGATCTCCGCGGCCCGCTTACGGACCTCCTTCGACCGCGCCTTCGCGTCGAGCTCACCGGAATCGATGGAGATTGGGAACGCGCCGACACGGACCGTGCGGAAACCTACCTGCACGACGCCGAAGCGGGAACGAACACCGACCGAGCCCTTGCTGGTGGCCTGCCCGGCCAGTCGTCGGGCCAGATACAGGAAGTTCTGTGCGCCGCCGGGCAGATGAAATCCGATCAGATCGGCACCGAGAAGACCTTCGACGATCTCCGTCCGCCACGGCATCTGCATGAACAGCTCGACCGGCGGGAAGGGAATGTGCAGGAAGAACCCGATACGCAGGTCCGGGCGCAGCATCCGCAGCATCTTCGGGACCAGCTGCAGTTGATAGTCCTGAATCCACACCACCGCGCCCTCGCCGGCGGCCTTCGAGGTCTCCTCCGCGAACCGGCGGTTCACCTCGACATAGGTGTTCCACCACTCGCGGTGGTACTCGGGCTTGACGATGACGTCGTGATAGAGCGGCCACAGCGTGGCGTTGGAGAAGCCTTCGTAATACTCGGCGATCTCGCGGGTCGACAGCGGCACCGCGTGAATGTCGATGCCCTCGATGTCGGGGTTGTCGTAGGAATCGGCGATCCCCGACCACCCCACCCAGGCGCCGGTGTGCGACCGCAGGATCGGTTCGAGCGCGGTGACCAACCCACCGGGGCTGCGCTTCCAGCGCACCGTCCCGTCGGGCAGGACCTCCTTGTCCACGGGCAACCGATTCGCGACAACCACAAACTCGGCATTGCCAGCGCCGGTCACATTCGGCCCGCTCGCTTCGCTCCCGGCGCCGGTCACATTCGGCCCGCTCGCTTCGCTCCCGGCGCCGGTCACATTCGGCCCGCTCGCTTCGCTCCCGGCGCCGGTCACACTCGGCCCGCTCTGGCCAATTGGGTCGCCCGCTTCCGGCGTCACCGTTCTAGGCGTTCTCGCCCGGTGCGATACCCAACATGGACAGCAGCATCCGGCACTCGTCGGCGTCGGTGGCGTAAGCCGCAACGACGCGTCGCGCCGAATTGGCGGTCTCGTCGGCTACCGGCTCGAGCTCTTCGTCGGCGATGTCGGTGGTCTTCGCGGGCATCTCGTCCCCTCGTTGTGCAGTCGCTGGTCTGGGCGCGCTGCCGAGAAGTGGCAGCGCTGCGCCCTGATCGATTCTACCTGGCCGTGATTGCGCTCATACCCGACACCGGTCGGGCGGACGGTTTCACCGACGTTGGCGGTACTCGCGCGCGCCGAGTCGGCGCCGCAGCAACCATTCGGGTCTGGTCGACAACTGGGGTCGGCGCAGCGACCGTGCGACGAACTCGCCGAGCGTCACCCCCGCGGCAAGTGCACAGCCGACGCCGAGCGCCGCGGCCACCCAGGTGAAACCGTCGAGGGTCTGGTCGTTGAGGATTCCGTAGAGCCCGCGATAGACGGCGAGGCCGGGCAGCAGCGGTGTGATGCCCGCGACCGCGACGACCAGTGGTGGCGTCAGTGCTCGGCGCGCCAGCAGGCCACCGATGAGCCCGACGCAGGCGGCTGCGGTGCCGTTGGCGATCACGTCACCAACCTGCAGGAAATACGTGACGCCTGCGACCACGCCGGAGCCGATCAGGCCGCCGAGGAAGGCGACCGGCAAGGCCCGCTTCTCCGCGTAGCTGGCCAGCGCATAGGCACATGACGCGACCGCTCCGGCGATCACGCGTGAGGGGATCTCGACCGCGTCGAAGCTGGTCGACGTGGTGATGGTCGGCAGGTAGATGCCGGTGAGTTCGAGGATGCGGATGGCGATGCCGACCCCCGCGATGATGCCGCCGGTCATCAGCAGCAGTTCGAAGAACCGCGCCACCCCGGTGATCGGGGCGCCGGTGATGGCGTCCTGCACCGACCCGACGAGCGACAAACCGGACAGCAGCACGACGATGCCCGCCGCGATGACCTGCGACGGCGCGATCGTCACCCCGAGGGCCTCGGCGTTGCCGAAGACCACCGCGGCCGGCACGACGGCGATGAATCCACCCGCAACCTGCTGGAAGAACACCGGGGTGCCGATCCGGTTGAGCCTGCGGTTGACCGTGACGGTGACGACGGTCGTCAGGAACGCGAGAAGGCCGACGAGAACATGTCCGCCGAGCAGGACCGCGATCCCCGACGCCATGACGCCCCAGGCGACGGTGGCAACCGCATGCGGGTACGGATGCGGCGCGGCGATGATGTTGTCGACCATCTGGTGGGCCGTCGACGGAGTGATCCCGGTGTCCCGAATCCGACGGATCAGCTTGTCCACTTGTGCGAGACGGGTGAAGTCCATCGAGCGGTAGTAGACCTGCTCCATCGTCGTGATCGGTGGGAGGGTGGCGCCGCGTCGGGCGCTGACCACGATCGTGTTGTAGGTGACATCGACGTCGATGTCGGCCAGCCCGTAGGCGCCGGCGACGAACTTGATCTGGCTCTGGGTGTCGATGGCGGCAGTGCCCGAATCCAGGAGTACCGCACCGATCTTGGTGGCGAGGTCGAGCACCTCGGTGATCGCCGCGACGTCGAACCGATCGATCGGTTTTCGCGGCGACACCATGATGCTGCCGGGTTCGATGGTGTCGATCGTCGCCTGGCTGGTGCCGGTGAGGCGACGCAACGCACTGCCGATATACTCGCGCACGCAGGCCTCCTTAGCTCAGTGGTAGAGCACTCGCCTTGTAAGCGAGCGGTCGTCAGTTCAATCCTGACAGGGGGCTCCACGCACGTTTTGGGCCCCGACGACAACGGACGTCGGGGCCCCGCGTGTTCCTGAGTGTGACGAGACTCATCCGGCTATATGGTCGGAAAGCGTGGCGCACATTCGGTTCGCACTGATGGGTCTGGCTTGTGTCATCGCGGCATGCATCATCGGCTTCACCCGGCCAGCGCTCACCCAGGACGCGTATCCGAATCCCATCATCTGCTCGGCGGCGTGGCACAAGAGCGTCATGCGTGACACCGCCGCCGCTGCGGAGTCGAGTTGCGCGGCCCTGACCTCGGAACGATTCGTGTGGGCGACGACGTTGGGCGCGGTCGGCGGCGGACTGCTGCTCTGCGCACTTCCCTGGCAGTTGATCTGGCGCCGGCCACCCAAGTCGTCTGAGTCACCCGAGTCGTCTGAGTCACCTGAGTCACCCGAGTCACCCGACGCAGCGAAACCCGAGGTGTGAGGTCGCGGAGTCGTCGGACTGCGCGGAGCGCGCGGCCGGCCGGTAGCGCCGGCAATATTCGGGCGCGCAGATGAACGATCCGCCCTTGGTGACCCTCATGACCTGCGGTGATGTGGTCGGTGCCAGGAGGTCGGGTCGACCGTCGGCCTCGACATGAAATTCGCCGACGTGTACCGCGTCGGGCACGACGTGGCGCGGTGTGAAGACGTCGGAGGTTCGTTCCCACACGTTGCCGATCATGTCGACGAGGCCGTACCCATTCGGGGGGTAGGTGCCGATCGGCGACGTGGTGCCCCAACCGTCGCTTTGGAACGGGAACCGGCCCTTCCACGTGTTGGCGAGATCGGCGCCACCGGGATGGAGTTCATCGCCCCACGCATACTCCCGACCCTCCAGACCGCCCCGCGCCGCGTACTCCCACTCCGCCTCGGTGGGGAGTCGGCGTCCGGCCCACCGCGCGTAGGCCGCGGCATCGCGATAGGCGACGTGGACGACGGGATGGTCGGGCACAGCTCCGACGCTGGACTCCGGCCCGTCCGGATGACGCCAGCACGCACCGGGCTGCCAGCGCCACCACTGTCGCCAGTCGGCCAGGTTCACCGGGTGAGTGGTCGGGGTGAACACCAGGGCACCCGGCACCAGCGCGGCCGGGTCGGCGTCGGGGAAGTCTGCCGGGTCGATGGGCTCCTCGGCGACGGTGACATAGCCGGTGTCGGCGACGAACTCCGCGTACTGGGCGTTGGTCACCGGGTGACGTTCGATCGCGAACGCCCCGACCGTCCGCTCATGTGCCGGCCGTTCCTCGGGGTAGTGGCGGTCCGAACCCATCCGGAACGTGCCGCCGGGCAGGTCGACGAGTTCGGTGAGGGCCACATGGTCGAGGCTATCGCCCCACCCCGTTGACCGTGCGTCCCAAATCGTTGACTGGGCGGCCCGAATCGTTGAGTGGGCTCCCACGTGGTCGTTGTACTTTGCGGCGCAATTTCGGACACCGCCTCAGATTCGCGGCATGATTGGGACATGGCAGAAGACAACGACGTCGACGCCGAGGTACCCCGCCCCGTCGTGACCACCCACCTCGGGCCCGTGCGCGGGCGCCGAGCGGAATCGACGGAAGGTGCCGTCAACGTCTGGCGCGGCATGCCGTTCGCGGCGGCCCCGGTCGGCGAATTGCGTTGGCGCCGTGCGCAACCACCCGTTCCGTACGAGAATGAATTCGATGCGGGCGCCAACGGACCGGTGTGTCCGCAAGAGAAGAATCCGGCGATCGCTCTCGGTCCCGGAACCGAGATGTCCGAGGACTGCCTGAGGCTCAACGTATGGGCGCCTGCCGGCGCCACGCCGGAATCCAAACTCCCGGTGATGGTCTGGATTCACGGTGGCGCATACGTTTTCGGCTCCGGGACGCAGCCGCTCTACGACGGAACGCAGCTCGCGGCGACCGGTGACGTGGTGGTCGTGACCTTCAACTACCGACTCGGCGCACTGGGTTTCGCGGACCTGTCGACGCTCGGCGAGCAGTTCGAGACCAACACGGCCCTCAGTGACGTACTCGCCGCGCTGCGGTGGGTGCAGGAGACGATCGAGGCGTTCGGGGGCGACCCGGCAAACGTGACGGTGTTCGGCGAGTCCGCCGGCGGCGGCATCGTCACCACTCTGCTCACCATGCCGGTCGCCGAGGGGCTGTTCCATCGGGCCATCGCGCAGAGTTCACCGGCAACCTCGATGTACGACCACGACCGAGCCCGACGCGTGACCCGTTCCTTCCTCCGCGCGCTCGGCGTCGGCGCCCCGGATGGCGAAACTCCCACTCCGGAAGCATTGTTCGATCCCGATCCTGCTGCGATCGTGGCCGCGTCGATGCGGGTTTTCGCCGACGTCCCTGCGGACAGCCCCGGCACCATCGCCTTCGCGCCGGTCATCGACGGCGACCTCGTGCAACGGCACCCGATCGACGTCTACCGCGACGGGTCGTCGCTGCCGGTGCCACTGCTCATCGGTACCAACCGCGACGAGGCGAACCTCTTCAAGTGGATGAAGTCACCACTCATGCCGATCACACCCCACGACATCACTCGCATGTTCGCCGACATTGCGCGCGAGTACCCGCACGTCACCCTGCCCGCCCGCGCCGAGATCATCGCCGCGTACTCGGGATTGAAGCCGAAGGTCGCCGGCCTCGGCGTCGCCCGCGACGTCGCGTTCCGGATGCCGACGCTGTGGGTGGCCGACGCGCACTCCACGCGAGCACCCGTGTTCGTCTATCGCTTCGACTGGGCGACGCGAATGCTGCGGGCACTACGACTTGGTGCGGCACATGCAACCGAATTGCCTTATGTCTGGGGCAATCTCGTTGCCGGATCTCGTGACATCACCTTTCTTCTCGGTGGTCGTGCCGATGGTGCTGACGTGTCTCGGCGTCTGATGAGACGCTGGACATCTTTCGCCAGGACCGGTGTGCCGCACACCGACGAGGTCCATCCGGAATGGCCGGGATATCACACGGGCACGCGCTCGGTCCTCGTTGTCGACGCCCAGGATCGCGTGGTCGACGACCTCGACGCGGACCTCCGCCGCACCTGGGGCGACGAGGTGTTGGGCTTCCGTTGATGTGCGATTGTCAATTTCGTTTCTGAACAGACATGTTGGGCCCCAGTCACTCTGAAGGCCGGATGCGATCTCCGTCACATGGCGACTGCTCGCGTTAGCCAATCGTGATCATCGATCGTAGATTGAGGTTGCCGTCTGGCAAGAAGATTTCAACTGAATGAATGGAAGGTCCAATGGGTCGGGAAAACATGGGATTGGACATGTCCGCGGGGGGCTCGGCGACGCTGTCGCTCGGCGCCGACGCCGGGCGTCGTCGTTGGATGAATCGTACGGTGGGGGCCGGTCTCGCGGGTGTCGCGATGGCCAGTGCCCTTGCGATGGCCACACCGTCGGCCAGTGCCGGCGTGACCGGCGCGCAGTCGGTCGCGGCACCGTCGGTGGCCATCTCGCAGGTCGCCGCGCACGTGGCGCCGCGGATCGCGATGACGCCGATCACCCCGGAGAACGTTGCAGGACCGAATGTCCTTCGCCTGGTGGCGATTCCGTCGTCGGCGGTCCTCAACAACGCCGGGGTCCTGAAGGATGTACCGGGACGTCATGAGGCCGCCTCGCCGGAGGCCATCGGCACTTCGACGATCGTCGGTGCCATCGCCGGTGGCGCCATCGGCTTCGGTATCGGATTCTTGGCGGCGCCACTTGTCGGCACCATCGCGTCGGCGGCGGCCACTGCGATCGTCGCAGCGACTGGCGCGGGCGCTCCTGTTGCTCCGTTCGTCCTCGCAGTCGCGTGGCCGCTTGCGGTCATCGCCACTCCGCTCGTCGGCATGGGCATCGGCGCTGCGATCGGTGCCGGTGTGGGTGCGGCCATCGGCGCCACCTACGTGTCGGCTCCTGCTCAGGTTCCGGCGCCGGAACGCGTTGCGGCACAGGCTCCTGTGCCTGCCGTCGTGCCCGCCCCGGTTGCCGAGGTCACCGAGAACCCGACCGTGCAGAACATTGTCACGGCGGTCGATCGTGCCATCGACGCGAACCCGCAGCTCGGCCCGGTCGGCGATCTCGCCCGGTCCTTCCTGCCGAAGCACTGAGTCTGCTTCTCGCACAACAATGCAAAGCGCTCCGCGGGTCGTCGGATTCTCGTCGAACTGCGGAGCGCTTTCGTTGCGTCGCCGCCCGCGAGTCGGCCGAAGTGACCTGCGCCACGATGATTTGCGGCCGAGCTGAGACGCAATCTAGAGTTCGTCTCGTTGTCAATGAGCAATGTTGTCAATGACCAATGACGAAGTCGCCTGGGTCGGGGGTCTCCCGGTGACGTCCTGACGCAAAGGCTGCAGCAGTGACCCATGCCCGGACTTCGACTCTCGACACCAGCGCAAAGGTGTGGAGGCGTACCACGATCGCGTTCGTTCTCGCCGCGTGTGCACTGCTCACCTCGGTGCCGTCGGCCGACGCCGCACCCAACCGGACGCCCGGTCTGAACGAGATCTTCAACGGCTACGTCCTCGGCACCTTCACCGACGGACGAGTGGCGTCACCGCAGGAGATCTTCACGCCTCTCGTGTCGAACGACCCGTTCTTCCGCGAACCCCGCCTGCGGGGCGACGAGGCGCCCGGAAAGATCGTCAAGGCACGCCGAGTCGCGGTGCAGTTCACCGGTTTTCGTCCAGGAAATCTCGACGCATACCAGCTGATGTACGTGACGCGTGGCCTCAACGGTGAGGCCGAGATCAGCACGGGCATTCTCATGGTCCCGGTCGACGGTCGGTCCGACGCCACTCGTCCGGTGATCGGGTATCAGTTCGCCAACGACAGCGTCGGCGCCTACTGCCATCCGTCGACGATGTGGACGGGGAAAGATCCGATGGACGGTGCGTCGTGGTCGGCGTTGGGGCCACTGGCGATGATGTTCGGCAAGGGGTACGCCGTGATGGTCAGCGACGTCGGCAACAACGCGGATCCGCGGCCGCACGGAGTATTTGCCGGAAAGTTCGGAGCCAACGCACTGCTCGACGGCCTGCGTGCCGCGCTGGCTCACCGTCCGGCGAAACTCTCTGCCCGCGCACCTATTTCGATGTTCGGCATCGCCGGCGGTGGCGTGGGCGCGGCCTTCGCCGCCGAGCGGGCCGCGGACTACGCCCCGGAACTCAACATCAAGGGCACGGTGCTCGAGGGGATGGCCGTCGATCAGCGCAACTTCATTCGCACGTCGTCGGGGTCCATCGGTTCGGGCTTCGCCTTCGCGACTCTGCTCGGCCTCGAACCGCGCTACCCCGAGATGAAGATCGACGAGAAGCTCTCTCCGGCAGGCAAGGCCCTCGCCGACGTCTTCCGGACCCAATGCCAGACCCCTGCGTACTTCGCGACCCCGTTCCTGCCGTTGCAGGCACTGTTCAAGAACGGTCAGCATCCCGCCGACATCCCCGACTTCCAGCGCGCCTATCGCGACAACGTGCTCGGCCACCAGGCACCGAAGGCGCCGGTCCTCATCGCGTCCTGCGTCGCCGACGACTCGTTCATGTCGATCGTTCCGGCTGCCGACGCGCGCAATCTGACGAGGCAATACCGGCTCGGCGGAACCCGGGTGGACTATCACCCGACCAACTGCAGCATGGTCAACTTCCTGACCAACATGTACGGCTGGGGCACCGACCTCTTCGGCATGCAGACGATCGACTGGATGGCGGCACGTCTGAAGGCCTGAGCCGAAGAGTTCGGTGACCGGTCCTCTGACCTGGGAGAATGCGCTTGCGTAGTGCCGAAAAATCTAGGGGAAGAACTTCCTCCCCTAAGTTCCAAGCCGTCCCCGCGAAATTTTGTGGGGAGGACTCCAAGGGTAGGGGAAGAAGTTTCTTCCCCTACTTTCTTGTGTGGCCTTCGGCCGGACGACCACCCCTCGTTCGAGCGCGCGTCGGTGTGTCGCGAATCCAGAAAGCGAGCGCTGATCTCGCTCAGCAACCCGCCTTGATCTCGGTGTGCGGGAGGTACGCCTCCTGCTGGCCGTCGGTGAGTGGGGGCGTGCTGTTGCAGATCCAGTGTTGGGCATCTTCGACGCGCATTGTCTGCTGGTAGACCGCGCCGGTGGTGTCGCCGCCGGTGACGATCATGTCGTCGGCGGTCGTCAGCGGCGGGAACTGCCACGTCGTGGTGGAGTCGGTGGTCGCGAGCAGCGGAAGCACCGATTGCTGATCGGACAGTTTGCCGTCGGCGCTGATGGCGAAGCTCATGAGTTCGTGGGTGGAGGTGCCCACGATCACCCGGGACGGGGCAAGCGACAGCGTCGACACATGCATGTCGGTGCGCCGGTCGATCGGCGTCGCCGGGCCCTCGCCACGGGGCAGATGCCAGGTGCTCAGATCCTTGGAGGCGACCACGAGCACATTGCCGTCGTCGGAGAACACGGCCGCGGTGACCGGTGCGACGTCGTCGATGATCGCGATCGGCTCCGCCCGCTGTGCGGCGACGTCGTAGATGTAGACGCGTTTGTCGTCGGAGGTGACGGCGAGGCGATCGCCCTGCGGGCTGAACGCGATACCGCGGATCAGGTCGGACGGGCCGCGCAGCACCGGCCCGAACGGCGTCGGCCGGTTGGGGTCGCCAGTGGTCCAGAGACGAACACTGAAATCGTCGGCGCCGGTCGCCAGGATGCCGCCACCCTCGAGGCCGGTCGGCGCGAAGGCGACCGGTGACGAATACCGGGTACCGATCTCGAGTTTGGCTGCGGCACGCGGACGCGACGGGTTGCGAATGTCCCACAACTCGACCACGCCACCGTTGTTGTTGGCCGTGGCGACTTGTGTGCCGGTGGCGTTGACGCTCACCCGCGGATGGTCGTTGACGCGACGCTGGATCGGGGTGCGCGACCGAAACGTCAGCACACCGGCATCGTTGGTCCACACGTTGAGGGTGGTGTCGACCCCGACCGTCGCCAGAATGCGGGCGTCCGCGCTCTGGCCGATACCGGTGATGGTGCCGCCGTGGTCGGGGTGTGTGGTCGACGGCAGGCTCCACACGTCGAGCGTGCCGTCGGATCTGCCGGACACCAACTCCGACCCGTCCGGACTGAACTGCGCGGAGAACGTGCGCACCGAGCCCTGTTCCGACGCGGTTTGCAGCGCCCACTGCGTGATCGGCGTGGTCGGGTTGGCGGTGTTCCACACGGTGACCGTCCCGTCGGCCCGTGCTGAGGCGAGCTGATTGCCTGCCGGACTGAAATCGATCGACCACGAGCCGGCAGTGGTGTTGGGCAACGACGTGCTGACCGGGACCGGTCGCTGCGGGTCAGCGACATTCCAGATCTGGGCGTTCGGGCTGTCGCCGGTCACCGCGAGTTGCCGGCTGTCGGGGCCGAACGTCACCGAATGGGTGATGCTCGGGAACCCGGCGATCGGGGCGCCGACGGGCACCGGCGTGGGGCCCGTTGTCCAGAGTCGCACCACCCGGTCGTCGCCGCCGCTGGCGAGCAGTCGCCCGTCCGGGCTGTACGCGAGGGTGCGCGCCGCCGCGGAATGTCCCCGCAAGACGGCCGTCTCGACCGGGGCGCCGACCGCCGGCACCGAGAAGATGGTGATGGTTCCGTCGTCCGACGACGCGGCCAGCGTGGTGCCGTCGGTCGCGAACCGCACCATGTAGACCGTCCCGTGTCCCGGCGACATCGTCGCGGCCAGCCGCGGTGCCGACGGTGTGGAGATGTCCCACAGCCGGACCGTCCCGTCCCCGCTGCCGGAGGCCAGCAGCGGCCGGGTGGGGTGAAAACTCACCGATGTCACGTACTGCCCGAACCCCGTCATCACCGCTTGCTGACGGTATCCGGCGGCGTCGGCGCTGCGTTGCCAGAGCCGAACCTCTCGATCACCGCCGGCCGACGCCAGGAACCGGCCGTCGCTGTTGAAGGCGAGGTCGTAGACCGGTCCGGTGTGGCCGGTCAGTGGGTAGGCCAGCGGGCTGGTCGCCGCGCCGCGGACGCGGCTCGTCACCGTCGGGTCGTCGGGGTAGAGGTTGTGCGCGACGAGGAGCAGTCGCGCGGCCAGCGACGGATTGGTCTGCTGCATGCTGTCGATGTGGGACAGGAGCGCTGCCCGCTCGGCCGCGTTGCGCTGCAGGGTGAGGTCGTGGGCCTGCCGCAGTCCGATGGCGGCCGTGATGGTCGACGCGACCGCCAGACCGGCGACGATGACGGCCGCGACGATCAGGAGCAGACGTCGGCGGCGCTGCTGGGCGGCCGCGGCGTCGAGGAACTCGTCGTTCTCCTTACTCAGGAGGTGCTGGTACGTGCGCCGCAACGATGTCCGATGGTGACGTGCGTCGTCCAACCGCGAGCCGGTGTAGAGGAACGACCGGCTACGACCCGAACTCACCCACGACTCGGTGTCGGCGTCGAGTTGCTGGCGCCACAGATGGGTGCCGGAGTCCGCGGCGATCCACTCCGCCAGACGCGGCCAGGCGGTGAGGACGACGTCATGTACCAACATCACCGAGTCCGTGGACACGGTCAGCAGGCGAGCCTGGGCGAAGATGTCGATGACCGACGAGACCGTCGGCGGGAAGCGGCTCGCGATCGTCGCCGGGGCGAGCGGCACGCGCAACGCGATTCCGGCCGGGCCGACGTGCACCAGACCGAGCAGCAAGGCGCGGGCCAGGTCCTGGTCACCCAGGTCGAGTGCGGCCCAGGCGGCCTCGGCGGTATCGGCGACGGCACGCGCGATGCCGCCGGTCGCGCGGTAGGCCGACAGGGTCATCCGGTTCCCGGATCGGCGCGTCCAGGTCGCCTGGAGGACGTGGGCGAGCAGCGGTAGTCGTCCGGCCCGGTCGCTGACCGTCGACGCCTCGTACAGGTCGGTGATCATCACGTCGGCCAGGCCGGATTCGATGCGGCCGCCGGCGATACGCACCGGACCGGTGATGACCTCGCGCAACTGGTTGCGCGTCATCTCGGAGACGATGACGCACCGCGACTGCCAGGCGTCGGCGAGCAACGGGAACTCCACGCACTGTTCGAAGAAGTCGGCCCGGATGCCGAGCACCACCACGGAGTCGCGCGCCAGCCTTTCCACCTCCAGCAAGGTGGAGGTCAGTGCGTCCGGTTCCAGAGAGAAGGCGTTCTCGAACTGGTCGATCACGATCACGGCCGGGCTGTCGCCGGAGTCGGCGTCGGTGGGGTCGAGGCGAATGCCCGCGGGCCCGACGGTCGCGTGACTCGGTGTCTCGAGGCGCCGGTCGCGTGCCAGGCCCGCGCGCAGGAGCGACGACTTGCCCGAACCCGACACCCCGGTGACCACGACGATCCGTGCCCCGGGACCCCGATCCGTCGCACCGCCGGGTGCCGGCTCGCAGGCAGCCGCCAAGATCGTGTCGACGAGCGTCGTGACCAGATCGTCCCGGCCGAAGAACAGAGAACTGTCCGCGGCGGTGAGCGTCGCCAGACCGGCATACGGTCGGGTGACCGGTGCGGTGGTCGCGTCGGTGTCGAGGGCCTCCTCGAGGTGACGGTCCCAGAGTTCCCGCCACTGCGGGATGCTCAGGACATCGGCCTCGCCGGCCGCGACCGCACGCGACGTCAGCCAGAGGAGAAGCGGCTCGACGGTAGCGAAGTCGCGCGGCAGGTGACGCCCATTGCGCCAGTCGCTGATGCGTTGGGCGGACGCCTTCGCGCGGGAGGCAGCAGCGCGGAGCGTGGGTCGTCCAGCTTGGACGAACAGGCGCGCCAACGCCTCACCGAAATCCACTGACCATCACCCACGACCCCGACCAACCGAACACCTGAAACTTGCAGGCTCAATCATCCGGTACGTGTCGGCGCGACGCCAATGCAGGTGACCCCGGCCACGTGGTGAGGCTGTCCTTAGTGGTGCCGATACCAGGTCAAATGACCTGATTTTGTCCGGATCCGGAACACATGCTGTCCGGTCCGGATTCTCTAATCACGTCCTGACCAGCAGCTTCATCGGGTTATCCGAGGGTGGACTGGAGACGGCCGGATGTTTGGGGTGAGCTTATGGAGCGCGTCGGGGGAGGCGCTGCGGAGGACGGACGAACGGACGACACACGGAGGTGCTTGCACCGCCTGTCGGGGGTTGTGTGTCGCACGTCGACCGCATCCGCAATGGGGGTACCGGGGCCGGAGCCGATGGGGGTCGGCCCGGTCCCGGACCACCCGCCTGCCGCACGACACTAGTCTCGAGGCATGAATTCCGAGTCGCCCGAATCCGCATCGGTAGGCCGGGTCCGCAGGCACGCATCGGCCGCACTTCCCGACGGTGGGTTCCCGTACAGCGCGACGGTCGACGCGGGACCGCTTCTCTTCACCGCCGGGATCTCTCCGTTCGACCTTTCCTTGCCAGAAGCAGCGATCGATTCACCCGGGGACGTGGTCGCCCAGACCCGTCGGTGCCTGTCGAATCTGGACGCCGTTCTCACCGAGCGGGGTGCCGGATTCGCCGACATCGCGAAACTCACCGTCTATGTCGCCGAGCATCTGCAAGCCGACCTCGCCGTCGCGTGGAACGCCGTCGTCGAGGCCTTCGGTGGTGATGTGCCACCCGCCATGATCGTGGGGGTGACCGTGCTGCCCTACGACGGTCAGGTGGTGGAGGTCGACGCCGTCGCCGCGCTCGGTGCGCGTCAGCCGTGACGTCCCGACCGCACATCGACGACGCCGAGCGTCGAACCCGGCTCATGCGTCGGCACCGACTCGCCGCGGAGAACCCGGCGGGCGGGGTGGTCGACGCCGCGGACGCGATAGTCGGGCTACACGCGACCACACCGTCGACCGTCTACCTGTCGGCGTGGGCGCGCATCCCCGACTTCGATCCGGACGACATGACCGCGGCCCTCTATACCGATCGAGTCCTCGTCAAGCAGCTCGCGATGCGGCGGACTCTGTTCGTCTTCAGCCGGCCGACGCTAGCCGACGCCATCGGCGCTGTCGGGCCACGGGTGACCGCGTCGGAGCGCACCAACATGCTGCGCGACCTCCGCCGCAGCGACAGCCCGGACGGTCCCGACCACTACGACGATCCCGACGGCTGGATCGACAAAGCGCGAGCGGCGGTGCTCGACGAGCTCGGGACGGAACCGGCACTCACGTCGACCCAACTCCGCGAGCGGCGCTCCGAGCTGGACGGCTACATCGTTCACGGCGCCGGCACGAAGTGGGCGGGCCGGGCGCCGATGGGGCCGCGAGTGCTCAACATGATGAGCGCCGCCGGCGAGATCGTGCGCGGTCCCAACGCGGCCGGCTGGCACCTGTCCCGACCGTCGTGGGTCCTCATGTCCCGATGGCTCGGCGCGCCCTTGGAGCCTGTCGACCCGGCACAAGGGCATCGCGCGATGATCGACCGTTGGTTACGCGCGTTCGGCCCGGAAACCGAGACCGATCTGGTGTGGTGGCTCGGGTCCACCAAGACCGCGGTGCGCGCCGCGCTTGCCGACCTCGATGTGGTGACCGTCGATCTCGACGGCGGTCGCGTCGGATACGTCCACGCCGACGACCTTGACCCCGACCACCCCGTCGAGCCGTGCGCGCTGCTGCTCCCGGAACTCGACCCGACCACCATGGGCCACAAGGAGCGGGACTTCTACGTCGGCGACCATGCCGCGCACGTCTTCGACACCAACGGCAATGGCGGCCAGACCGCCTGGTGGGACGGTCGGATCGTGGGCGGGTGGTCGCAGAACCCGGACGGCGCGGTCGAGGTGCATCTCCTCGAGAAGCTGCCGGCAAGCGCCCGCCGCGCCCTGGGTGAGCGCGCGGACGAACTCGCCACCTGGCTCGGCGAGGTCCGGCCGAAACCGGGCTATCCGGCGCCGTTCATGCGCAAGCGATGAGTTGGGCGTCTGCGGCTGGTCGACCACCAAGGGACCGGAAACCACTCATCGAGAGGACCCGACATGTCTGACGGAATACCCGAGGTCGTCGACCAGGAGACCTGGGCCGCGCAACTCGCCGAGTTACGTGCTCGCGAGAAGTCCGCGACCCGCGAACTGGACGCGATCGCAGCGCAACGACGCAAGATGCCGATGGTCGAGATGCCCGACTACACGCTCGTCGGCGCCGACGGTCCGGCGCGGCTCGCCGATGTCTTCGAGGGTCGTTCGCAGCTCATCGTCTACAACCACATGTGGTCGGACGGTGCCGAATTCCAATGCGGCGGTTGCACCGGCTTCACCTCACAATTCACGCGCCTCGACTTCCTCGACAACTACGACGCCCGGTTCGTCATCGTGACGGGCGGTCCGATCGATGAGGCGTTGGCGTACAAGCGCAAGGTCGGGAACCAGATGGACTGGTACTCGTCGGCCGACAGCCCGTTCGGGTCCGACGTCGATGCCGCGCCGGGTGAGGGCTTCGCAGTCAACGTGTTCCTCCGGGACGGCGACACCGTCTACCGCACCTGGCACACCTCCGGCCGCGGGACCGAGCAGCTCAGCCACAGTTTCGCGCTGATCGACGTCCTGCCGTGGGGCCGCCAGGAGGAATGGCAGGATTCGCCCGACGGCTGGCCGCAACGGCCCACCTACTCGGGCTGGCTCGACTCACCCGACGTCGCGCGACTGTACGGCACCTGACTCCAGCGACTGCATCGTCGCAGGTCAACATTCACAGGGTTCTGCCAGAGTGTCGCCAGGGCAGTGGCAGGCTCATGGGGGAGTGTGATGGATGTGAGTGAACCGGGTAGTGAGCAGCATGCAGGCAAGGGCGCCAAGATCCTCGTGGTCGACGACGAGGAGAACATTCGGCAGCTGCTGTCGGTCTCGCTGAAGTTCCAGGGCTACGAGGTCGAGACTGCCGAGAACGGTCCCGCCGCGATCGACCGGTGCCGCACCTTCAAACCCGACGCCCTCATCCTCGACGTGATGATGCCCGGCATGGACGGCTTCGGCCTCCTGCGTCGTCTCCGTGCGGATGGAATTGCCGCGCCCGCCCTGTTCCTGTCGGCCCGCGACTCGGTCGAGGACAAGATCAACGGGCTGACCATCGGCGGCGACGACTACGTGACCAAACCGTTCAGTCTCGAAGAGGTCGTCGCGCGGCTGCAGGTACTGTTGCGCCGCAGCGGGTTCGACGCCACCGAGAAGCAGGCGTCGCGAATCACCTTCGCCGACATCGAACTCGATGACGAAACCCACGAGGTGTTCAAGGCGGGCAAGCTCGTTGCGCTTTCGCCGACGGAGTTCACCCTGTTGCGGTATTTCATGGTGAATGCGGGCACGGTGTTGTCCAAGCCGCGCATCCTCGACCATGTCTGGAACTACGACTTCGGTGGTGAGGTCAACGTGGTCGAGTCCTACGTGTCCTACCTGCGCCGCAAACTCGACACCGGCGACAAACGACTGATCCACACGCTGCGCGGCGTCGGATACGTCATGCGCGAGCCGCGCGACTGATGGCCGGATCGTCGGCGGCGTCGCCCGCCCCGCTGGATGCCATTGCGGCTCGGCGGGTGCCCAAACATGGTGTTCCGCTGCGTTTCTCGTTGGTCGGGCTGATGCTCGTACTCGTTGTTCTCGGTCTTCTCGCCTCCGGTGTCGCCGTCACATCCGCGATGAAGCAAGATCTCATCGACCGCACCGACACCGGTTTGCAGAACGCCGTCAACACCTGGGCCAAACCTCGCAACCGCGAGGGTAATCCGACACCGGGACCGCCGCCCGGTCCGCGTCGTCCACCATCTCCGTACTTCGTGGTCTCCACGACGCCCGACGGAGATATCTTGTCCAGCAACGACTTCAACGACGAGCCGCAACTGAACGGCCTGCCGGACGGCAACGTCGGACCCATCACGGTCGATTCGGCCGACGGTGACGGTCCGGAATGGCGGCTGATCAAACACACCAATCCGTACGGCGAATCCATCGTTGCGATACCGCTGTCCGACGTTGATGCGACCATCTCCAGGCTCGTTGGCCTACAGCTGGCGATCGGGGCGGTCGTCGTCGTGGTCCTGGGTGTGGCCAGTTATCTGCTGGTTCGCTCGAGTCTGCGTCCGCTGCGCCGGGTCGAGGAGACGGCGCACGCCATCGCGGCCGGGAACCTGAACATGCGGGTGCCGCCTGCCGCGTCCAACACCGAGGTGGGCAGCCTGTCGGCGTCGCTGAACACGATGCTCGGCCAGATCCAGCATGCCTTCGCCGCCACCGCGGCTTCCGAACAGCAGGCCCGCGCGTCGGAGGAGAAGATGCGCAGATTCGTGGCCGACGCGAGTCATGAACTGCGCACACCCCTCACCTCGATCAAGGGATTCGCCGAACTGTACCGACAGGGCGGTGTGCCCGACGCGACAGACGCCATGCGGCGCATCGACGATGAGGCCGGCCGCATGACGCTGCTCGTGCAGGATCTGTTGGTGCTCGCGCGCCTCGACGCGCAGCGACCACTCGACGCCCAACCGGTCGACTGTCTTGCACTGGCCGCCGACGCTGTGCAAGCCGCGCGAGTGGCGGCGCCGAACCGCGACATCCGAATGCAGGTGGACGTGTCCGACGCGCCACCCATGGTGCTCGGTGACGCCCCGCGACTCGTCCAGGTGGTGCGCAACCTCGTCAACAATGCGGTGGTGCACACCCCCGACGACGCATCGATCACGGTCGGCGTCGCAGTGGACGGCGACGACGTCGTGTTGCGCGTCGCCGACACCGGCCAGGGTCTGAGCGCCGACGAGACGGGCCACGTCTTCGAGCGGTTCTACCGCGGCGACAGTTCCCGCTCACGTGGGGAAGGCGGCGGCAGTGGGATCGGACTCTCGATCGTCGCCGCACTTGTCGACGCGCATGGCGGGCGTGTTGGTGTCGACTCGGTTCCCGGTGCCGGTGCCACCTTCTGGGTTCGCCTACCTCGCCTCGACGACTGACCGGATCGTGGGCGGCCCTCAGTCTGGATTCGTGGAAGCACATCAAGCGAGTGAGCCGAAACAACTCACACCGCCCCTCCTCCGCTCCCTGAGGTGCTCGTCGAGGTCGAGCCCTACCGATGGCTGAGGTGCGAGCCTGCGAGCCTCGAAGCCCCTGGCGAGGTGAAATTGTCGTCGCGCCAAGCCCTTCGAGGATCTCGGCCAGCGCCTCGATCACCTCAGGGAGCGGAAGGAGGCTGCGTGCGTCGTCCGAGTCGTCCAGGCCCGGGAGCGATGGTGGGCTCAGATGAGTCGACGCAATTGGGCGAACTCGGTGACGTCGGCTCGGAATCGGTCGAGTCCGACGAGGGTGTACATGCCGTCGATCTGCCGGTCGGCCCACAGCTGGTGGATGCGACGAAGGTCGGATTGCCTTGACTTCCAACCGATCCCGTCGATCACGGCGAGAACGAGTTGTTTGGGCAGACGAACTTCGGCCATCTCCTCGATCTCGCGTACGGCGTCGGTGAGTTTACTGCCAGTGGAATCGAATCCCTTTGCTGCGACGACGATGTCGGCGGAATCGGGATCTCCGATGATCAGATCCGCCGGCGCGGTACGACCGTTGCGCCCGGTGAACCGCGACCGGGTGACGTAGTCGAGTCCCAGATCGCGTGCAATGTCTTCGATCTCGTCTTCGATCCGTCGGCCCGACGCGCCGGCCCGGGTCGCCGTGACCCGACTGCCTGCTCGCGCGACGAGGATGTCGGCGAAGGTGTAGGTCTTCGACATCTGGGCGCGCAGCGTTCGCACCAGGTCGAACTCGGCGTCGAGCCACGACACCAGCTCCACCGGTTGTGTGCGTGCGAGCCCGTACCATCCCGTCGTGTCGAAGCGGTCACGCAGCGCGTTCTTGAGCTTCTCCTGCGACAGCCCGACGGCGAGTCCGAGGACCGGGACGTCGGCGGGGTTGTCCCGCACCCACGCGGCCAGTCCGGTCGCATCCGCGTCGAGCAGGCCGCCCAGGCGGTCGACGGCCACCGCGATCCGCTCCGCCTCCGGGGTCGACGTCGTCGGGTCGACATGAGATGTCAACCGGCCCAACGAGTTCAGGTAGTCGGCAAAGTCGCCCGCGTCACTCATGTCGGCTGCCGGTCAGTCCCGTCCGATGAACAGGTATTCGCTGACGTCGCGTCGAGTGGCCGACGCGTGTGTGCCGAAACTGTACTTGTGGTCGATGGCGATCACCTCGACCGACGGTTTCACCTTGCCGAGCAGGTCGACGATGCGGTCGGCGCCGGGCAGGGCATTCGACGAGTAGGACAGCACGATCGCCCCCGCATCCTCGAAATGCTCGAAGGTGCGGGTGAGTGCGTCTTCGATGGTGCGTTTGTAGGCGAACGGCGTGTAGCGCTTGTGGAGCTTCTTGGTCTTGGTGTTCTCCATGATGCTCATGCCCTGCCAGTATGCGGACAGCCCCTCGAGAAAGTGGTAGCGCTTGATGTAGTCGTTGTCGTCGGTCGGTGGCGCGTAGGGCGGATCGAGGTAGACGAGATCCGGTGGCTCCGACCACCCCGTGTCGAGGTCGAAAATGTCCCCACAGACACTGCGGCTGCTGCGGCCGTTGCTGAACACCGTCGAGTTGTATTCCTCCGCGGCCCGCAGGCGGAAGTGGTCGCGCAGGCTCATCGTGAGATCGCGCCGACCGTCGCCGTAGCGCGTCGAGTCGGTGAAGGTGAAGACGCCTCGCGGTTGTTTGCGGGCCGCCGACAGGATCAGAGCCGAGATGGCGAGATCACGGCGATAGCCGCGCAAACGGTCGATGTGCGACCACGCCGAATCGAGAAAGGCGCGGTCGGCCGGCGTGAAATACAGGCCGTCGAAGGTGGTCGAGATGAAGTCGCGGTCGTCGGCGGGCGGCCCGCAGATCTCCTCGACGAGTTCCGGTTCGAGACGGACGCTCGAATTGGCCACGGTCGCACGGGTGATCAGGTGCGGGAAGTTGAGGAAGTCGTTGCTGACCACCTCGAACCCCTGCGCTTTGAGGAGATAGGACACCACCCCGGATCCGGAGAACGCGTCGACCGCCGTCGCGCCGCCGATGTCGGCGAAGGTGCGCTCGAGATGGGCGAGCAGCCGGTACTTGGACCCCATGTAGCGCAGACGCGGAAACCGCTGAGCACGCGCGACGACGTCGCTCGAACTCATGTCCCGTCCGGCGCGGGTGACCCCCCGACGCGTGAACTCTGGCCGACTCACAGGGAAAGAATCTCATGGACCCCCGACAACCTCTTGCGGACAGGCCGGTTCGACGATGCGGCGGTTCTAGACTGTCTCCCATGGCAACCGTCTTCAGCATGATCATCAACGGCGAACTACCCGGACGTTTCGTGTGGAAGGACGGCCAGGCCGTCGCATTCCTGACCATCGAGCCGGTGACGCCGGGGCACGTGCTCATTGTTCCGCGTAAAGAGGTGGACCACTGGGACCTGCTGGACACGGCGGCCTTCACCCATCTCGCCGACGTCGCGCAAACCGTGGGCCGCGCGGTCCGGCAGGCGTTCGACGCGCCGCGAATGGGCTTGCTGATCGCCGGACTCGAGGTGCCCCACGTCCACCTCCATGTGTTCCCCGCGCTCAGCATGGAGATCTTCGACCTCGCCAATGCCGACAAGAACGCAAGTCCCGAATCCCTCGACGAGGCCGCGGAGAAGATCCGCAAGGCGCTGCGCAGTCGCGGGCACGGGGAGTACGTGCCGGAGCACTGACACGCTCAGACGAACCGACGCTCGATCGCTTCTGCAATCGGCTCAGGTGCGGACTCTGTCACAAAGTGTCGTGCGCCCGACAACTCGACGACCTCGATATCGCGGAAGGCGGCGCGAACGCGCGGTAGGCACGACGACGGGCGAAACACCATGTCGCGCATGCCCCACAGCGCGAGAGCGGGCTTGTCGCCGAGCGTTTCAGGGACCGTGCGTTCGAGTTGATGAAGCAGCGGGCCGGCCGCTCGAATCTCTCGCGGCATCACGGCGAGCGCTTCTCGTGCGCCGACGGGCTGCGCGAAACGGTACTGATCGGCCTCGGCGGACGTCAGTGTGGAACCGAGTTCGCCGAGGAGAAACCTCTCGACGAGCAGGTTGTTCTCGAGAATTCGTCGGCGCGCCGGATCGCTCGACATGACGACGCTGAACGCTCTGTTCGGCAGGGCGGTGATCGGCCAGAAAGCGGTGTTGGCCAGCACAATTCCACGCACGCGATCCGCCCGGGCAGTGGCGGCGCCAAGACCGATCGGGCCGCCCCAGTCGTGGCCCATCAGTACGTAACCTTCCAGGTCCAGGTGGTCGACGACCTCGCCGAGAACTCTCGTCAACTCGGAGATGGTGTACCCGAAGTTATCGGGCCGCTCGGAACGACCAAACCCGAGATGATCAACGGCCACGCACCGAAATCTGTCGCGCAGTCTCGTCACGACATGTCGGTACAAGAAGCTCCATGTCGGAGATCCGTGACAGAACAGGATCGTCGGTCCGACACCCTCATCGATGTAGTGGACTGAGCCCGCCGACGACGCGAACCATCGCGAGGTGAACGGATAGAGATTTCGATCGGGTACGAAATCGATGCCCATTGCCACTCCTGACTATCGCTACAGATGTAGTGTTCTCTGCGTGAGACACTACACCTGTAGTATTTGGGGGTGTCCACACGATCTGGTGCCGCCGCACGACGAACGCTCATCGCAGATAGCGCTATCGAGATCATCGCCCGCGACGGCGTGCGCGCTTTGACGCACCGCGCGGTGGACAGAGAAGCTGGGATACCTCAAGGCTCGACCTCATACCATGCGAGAACGCGACGTGCCCTCCTCGAAGTCGTCGTTGGTGCGCTCGCCGAACGAACTCTGGCCGACGCCACTCGATTGGCCAGCTTCCTCGATGCGCGGTTCGAGGACTCGCAGGAGGTGAGCGTAGAGGAGTTGGCGCGCGCGCTTGGCGACCTCGTCGATTCGCTCACCTCTCGACACTCCGATATGAAGGCGCGGTTGGCGTTGATACTCGAGGTCGACGACGATGCCCTGCGCGGGCAACTGTTGGGCGATTCCGAGGTGCAGTCGGTGGGCCGACGGGTGGTCGTAAGCGCGTTGGCGGCGCGCGGTCAGACGGTCGATGACGCTCAGGCCGACGAAGTCGTCTCACTCCTCGACGCGCTTGTCTTTCAACGAACGATCGTCGGTGGAGGAACTTCGGTCGAGGCAATCATCGCGACCTACTTGAAGGGGCTCCTGTAATGCGGGACTGTGAATCACACAGTTCGGTGAATCAGCAACGGTGACACCGCGCTTGCTCCCGCTCGTCGCAGCGCCGCCGCGGCGAGAGTGATGGCCCAGCCGCTCGACGTCGCATCGACCACCAGCAGCACCGCGCGTCCGGTCACCTCGGGTGGCGGCTCACCGATCCGGTCGCGCCAGTGCGCGGCCTCGACGGCTCCGGCCGTATCGGTGGGCGGGTCACCAGGGCCCACCGGCATGACGCCGCCGCCCCGACGACCCACCTCGCGGAGATGCGCGGCGATCTTCTCCGCGAGCGTCGTGCCGGTCAGTCGCAGCGACAGGATCAGATCGGGCCGGATGCCACCCTGGCGCACCCACGACGACAGCGTCGCGACCGCGACATCGCCGAGTTCGGCCAGTGCTGCCTCGTCGCCGGATCGGGCGGCCGCCAGCAGGTCCGCCCACTCGGGAGCGTCGGCGTGGGCGAGCACCCGACCGGGCTCGGCGGCCAGGTCCGCGCTGATTCGACCGCGCGTTCCGAACGCCCCGCCGGGCCACATCTTGCGCGGTTCCAGCTCCAGAGCCGACGATCGCAGCGCGCCGGTGACCGCGCGCAGGGTCTCGGTGGCGACGTCGGCGGTCAGTGGTGAGGTCAGCTCGCCCCGGCACACAGAGCAGCGGCCGCACGCCGTGGCCTCGGGATCGTCGAGCGAGGCGATCAGCAGGCGCATCAGGCAGTCGTCGCCGGTGATGTAGGCGCGCATGATGTCGGCCTCGCGGCGTCGGACGGCGATGATGCCGTCGTAGTGCGGGGCGTCGAACTCCCACGGTTCGCCGGTGGTGCGCCACCCGTCAGTGGTCCGGTCGACCGCGCCGTCGACCGCGAGCTGCTTGAGCATGAGTTCGACGCGGGTGCGCCGGTACCCGGTGACCGCCTCGAGCGCGGGTACCGACATCGGTTCGTCGGACTCACCCAGCGCATCCAGAATCCCGTGCATGCGGGTGGGTTCCGGGATGGTGGCGGTGGCGAAGTGATCCCAGATCCGGTCGTCGGTGCGCGAGGCCAGGAGCATGACCACCGCGTCGTCGAGGGCGCGGCCGGCACGGCCCACCTGCTGGTAGTACGACACCGGCGACGGCGGTGAGCCGACATGCACGACGAAGCCGAGGTCGGGTTTGTCGTAGCCCATCCCGAGCGCCGACGTGGCGACAAGGGCCTTCACCTCGTTGCGCAGGAGTGCGTCCTCGAGCTGATGGCGGCGATCGCCGTCGAGCTTTCCGCTGTACGCCGCAACGGGATATTCCGGGCCGTGGACGGCCTTGATGGCCGTGACGAGGCGGTCGGCGTCGGCGACCGTCAGCACGTACACGATTCCCGAACCGGGCAGGGTGTCGATGTGCTGTGCCACCCAACCGTAGCGGGCGATCGGCGACATTCCGTCGATCACGTTGAGGTGCAAGGACTTACGTGCCAGGGAACCGCGCAGCACCAGGGTCTGGTCGCCGAGTTGGGCGGCGACGTCGTCGGTGACGCGCTGATTGGCGGTGGCGGTGGTGGCCAAGACCGGTGTTCCTGGGTTGAGGGTGCGCAGCACATCGGCGACGCGCCGATAGTCCGGTCGGAAATCGTGACCCCAGTCCGACACCGCATGTGCCTCGTCGATCACCAGCAGACCCAGGTTGCCGGCCAACGCGTCGAGGACCCGACGCCCGAATCCGGGGTTGGCCAGCCGCTCCGGCGAGACGAGCAGGACGTCGAGGTCACCGGCCAGTAGTTGGGTCTCCACTTCCGACCACTCACCGAAGTTCGACGAGTTCAGGGTGGCCGCCGACAACCCGCCACGCTCGGCCGCGGCCACCTGATCGCGCATGAGCGACAGCAGCGGCGACACGATCAGCGTTGGACCGCCGCCGCCGGCACGTATGACCGCGGTCGCCGACCAGTACACCGCCGACTTGCCCCAGCCGGTGGCCTGCACGACGAGGACCCGCGGACCCACCGCACCTTCGGCGGGGCCGGCGAGCGCCGTGACCGCACGCAGCTGGTCCTCCCGCAGGGCAGCGTCGGGTCCGGCGAGGCTGGTGATCACCCGGTCGGCGGCCTGACGCTGCGCGGCGGTGAGGGTTCCGGTCGCTGAGGTCATGGAGCCCAATCTAACGGCCCTCACCGACAGCGCCACCGGCAATCCATCTCCCGCCGACGATCTGTGGACAACTGCGCGAATCGCTCACAGCAAGCTGGCAGGTTCGGCGCAGAGTGGGCGAAGCCTAGGGGTCGAAAGTGGTGACCATGACAGCAGAAGCACTCCCGCGAACGGCTTCGCCAACGACGATCGTGGCCGACAGTTCGTCGCAGTTCCCGACCCTCGACATCGTGGTTCCGGTCTACAACGAGGAAGCCGACGTCGCCGATTCGGTACGACGCCTCGCCGAGCATCTCCGGACCCACGTCCCGTACACCGCCCGCATCACGGTCGCCGACAACGCGAGCACCGACGCGACGCTGGCGATCGCCGCGGCGCTCACCGAGGAGATCGACGGGCTGCGTGTGGTCCACCTCGACGAGAAGGGCCGCGGGCGCGCGCTCAACTCGGTGTGGCGGGGCAGTGACGCCGAGATCGTCGCCTACTGCGACGTCGACCTGTCGACCGACCTGAACGCACTGATGCCGCTGATCGCGCCGCTCATCTCGCGCCACTCCGACATCGCGATCGGCACCCGGCTGGCCCGGACCTCCCGCGTGGTCCGCGGACCCAAGCGCGAGTTCATCTCCCGCTCCTACAACCTGATCCTGCGAACAACGATGCGCGCCAAGTTCTCCGACGCCCAGTGCGGATTCAAGGCGATGCGCACCGACATCGCACGCGAACTGCTGCCCTACGTCGAGGACACCGGCTGGTTCTTCGACACCGAACTGCTGGTGCTCGCCGAGCGCATCGGGCTGCGGATCGCCGAGGTGCCCGTCGACTGGGTCGACGACCCGGACAGCACCGTCGACATCGTGTCCACCGCTGTAGCTGACCTCAAGGGTTGCGCCCGTGTGGGTTACGCGCTGGCCGCGGGACGACTGCCGATCGCCGAC